>JAUQXU010000506.1 GCA_030837935.1 Candidatus Brocadia sp. | reverse complement strand
AATGCAGCTTCATGATCCAAAATGGCTTGAGTAGGGGTGATTTTCAATTCATCTATGGCAGATTTAATAGAGTTAGTGACGAATAATAGACTTAATCTGTTATCAACAAATCTTTTTTCGGTACCTAACTCAATATAACCTATTAAGGAGTTTGCTTCAGTAGAGGTAACTCCGGCTAATCCTAATAAAAGGCTTCTTAATGTCTTAATTTTCTGAGTTTCCGATAAAACAGACAGGTCTATAGTTGGGTCAATGGTTTTGCAAAGTAGATTAATAAGAGCACCCTTCTCTGAACTATAATCCGGTCCCGGAACTGCTTCTAAAGCATCAACACTGTTATTTATTGCGGTAATCTGAGATGCCGTAAATATTATATTGAGCTTATTGTTGATAAAGGTTTTGGCATCATTTAGCAAAGTCCAGTCGTTATCAACAAACCTGATAAACGTTTTCACATCTTCTTCTCCAATGCCGCTCAGTTTGGATAAAGCAGTTTGCAATGTCTCTTTCTGCTCGTCTGATGATAGTTTGTCATCAAAAAGTGATTTGTTTGCTGCAAAATTACTCTGGTAATCCTTCTGCAATTTTTTCAGTATTTGGGTAATCTTATCATCTTTGATTTTTCTGTCGGCAAGGTTGCTTGCTTCATGTTGAAGCATGAATTTGACATCTGCAAGTTTCAGAGGGGATTTATTTAAGCTATTCACTGCTTCAACAAAATCCAATGTATCCGCCGGCGAATTGGACACATTGAGTCCGGTTAAGTTGGTGAGTATAACGTAATCATCGGCTTTGAGCTTCATCTTCCTCATTAACCTTGAAGCAGCAAACAGGCTGCTGAGATTGGGAAAGGTGATGTCCCCATCAGGCAGCAGCGGCAGCAACTTGTTTTTTAAATCCTGCTCTTTTATTTGCAGGCAAACCGATAGACTGGATTTGAAATTGCTCAACAATTGAGTGCCATCCACTTTTTCAGGCATCAATCCTTCATCAATAAATCCATTCTTTGCCTTGTTCAAAAATACTTGTTGGTAGAGGGGCTTGGGGACATCATCTCTCAGAATTGTGTGCGGAATCTCTCCATAAAAGCCTATCAACTCTTCTACCTTAATTCCTGTTCCTTCTGACAGCTTTAATAAATTGGCGGCTTTCACTAAGCAGGCATCGTTTAATGTTCCATTGCCCAATTTGATTTGCGAAATAATCTCATCGAGTGCTTCCAATTTCCACCCCGTTTTCTTTTGCAAACGGAGAAACCGGTGTATGCGGTCCAATGCTGCCTCGTTTAGATTGGTTATTTCTTTTTTGGCGGTATCACAGCTAAGGTCAAGATGCTGAATGAAAAGATTGTCTGCAGGGTCAATAAATCGTAAAGAAAGCAGTAAATCCAAATCCTTGTAGGTAAGACCGGTTTTGTCCAGGAAATGATCAACCCTTTTCATATAATCTAAAACACTACCGGAAACGGGAGGTGTATCCCATTGGGCCGGAGCATTCCAATATGCTTGCTGGTCAGCCAAGTTAGCTTTGGGTGTTACGATCAGGTTTCTTTCCGCATCGGTTAATCCCAGCCTCTCTGCCGCAATGGCTTCAACAGAAGGATTTCCCGCCGATTGAAAATCTTCCATGAGTGTTGCTCTCGAAATATCAAAGCGGGTGAAATAGGCTTTGGCCTCGGCATGGTCTAAATCAAAAGGCAGCTTAAAGGCGTAATTGGCGGCCTTCAGGGTATTGTAAGTAACTGCATTCACATATTCAGGCGCAGCCGCTAACTCTTCTGCAGGTGACAGGGTTTGTCTCAACCGGAATACTTTGTAATTGTTTCCCCCCGTGTTGATGATTTTGCAAACCGCTTTTTTGTCGCGCAAATAATGGGGCAGTGTTGCTGCTGAGCCGGTAGTTGATTCGGTCTCAAAAATCAATGCCTGGTCAGTTACAGGCAATCCTGCCGCTTCCAGTGCGGTTAACAGTCCATTTGAGATTTTTCCTTTCAAAGGGTCTGCTCCATCTGAAAGCACGCCTGTGTAATCTGTACCGGCATCTGGGGCAACTGCTTCCTCTAGTAATTCACACGCCAGGTCAATATAAGGAACCTGGGTATTGGCATTTTCACAACCTAAATCAATGTCACCCAAATCTGGTCTGCGTTCAAACAATACATCTTTGGCAAGATTGGCAGTTACATGTGGCGTTACCGTAAGGTCAGTAACGCTTCTCTTATCCAGAAACTGTAATATCTCTACCAAGTATGCTGCCGGGCTATACACAGAACGGCAATGCTCGCAGGCACAGGTATCGGTAAGCTTGAAAAGTGATTTCAGGTTAGGAAAATCCTTGCTTACTGCCTCCAATTTCATGGCAAGAGATTTCATTTCTAAGGCCGGAACGTCCATAGCCCTCATAGTATCCTGCAATTCTCCAACAATAAGCATTGCAGCCGTAGTGGTTCGTTCTGCCCTTCTGAAAATGGCTTTTGCTTCTTCGGCTTTGATGCCTGCCTTGGGAGCAATCTCTTTTACAAAGCGGGTTTCGCCTATAGCAGCAATGCTTTGTGACGAATGAAAATTCAGTTTTCGAAGGGCATTGGTTTTACCGTAGTGGGGAACCAATTTAAAAATACGCTGTACGGATTTTAATTCTTCCCGAACGGCTTCACTTTCTTTTTTCGCTACTTTTTTATCTTTCAGGTAAAGGTCCACATTATGGCGCTGTAAGTCAAAATCCTCGTGTTTCGATAAAAAGGCAGTAATTTCCTTATGGTTTTTCAGAACGGCCTTTTTCTCCCTTTCCAACTGTGCAGTGAAGGCCATGGTAGGATATGCCTTTTCCATTTTCCTGACAATGGACGATGCATGAAGGTCAATCAGTTTTTTGTCTAATGGTTTGCCGGCAAGGTCTATTTCATCTGCCAATTTGGTTAATTCCTCTTTCCATGCGGCTTTGTTTAGTTTGGCTAATTTTCTAATGTCTTCCGGTTTCTTAATTTTTTGCGATTCACTGATATGACTGATGATCAGGTCATCAAATCCCAACAATTCGCCTAATATAAGGCTTGTTTTTGCATGGGTTGCTTTTGCTTCACTGCTAAAGAAAGAATCGTCTGTTATTTTTTGGAGGAAGGCATTCAGGTCGTTTTTGTTTTCCTCGAATATTTTGCGTATCTCTTCTATCTTGTTTTCCAGTACAAAGCGGCTGATGATGTTCAGCACTTTTCGGGGATGCTCATTTTTGTAGTATTCTTCTGCCTTCTTTTTATATTGTTGCAATAGCTCTACATTTCGCTTCCATTCCTTCGCCACCTTATCCGATACAATCAATTCTTTTGCGGCAGCTTCCACATCACTTTGTATGACTTTAGGGTCAGCTAATGCCGCATCATAGAGCAATGGTTGTATCTCTGTGCTGATATTAATCATCAACCTGGCGTGGAATGATTTGACAAAGTTGTTCTTAAGCAGGGTGTTTTTCCGTAGCAGGGCATAGAAAAATGCAGCGTCTATTTTTGACTCGGCTTGTAAGCGATGAGCTACTACTAAGTGTTCTATTTTTTCAGCCGGTATTTCAGCTTCATTGGAGAGGAAGGTAATATCGCGGTGTTCTTTATTTTCTTGCAGATCGGTAATGGATACCTTACCGGCCAAGTAGCTTACTTGTTTGAGAATAAAATCATATTCCACGGCTTCAGGCTTTATTTCCGTAGTAACGGTGATATTAATCTCTTCCCGCTCCGAAGCATTGAACCGCACCGCATCCATATCAGAAGCATAGAGCAGGGTCTTCTTTTCCCGGGTAAATACTTTAATGACAATATCCGCTTCTTTTTTGCCCCTGCCGCTAAGCTGGCTGTGCGACCAGACTATTTCGTATTTTCCATCTCTATCGGTAATACTTTCTCCCAATAGCTCCTCGCTACGCATATCCCTGTCGAATGCCTGCACGATGAGACTTGCCAAAGGGCGGTTGAGCCTGTCGGTTACCCGTCCGAGAACGAGATTTGTTTTTTGGTTTTCTAATTGATTTGCCATGATATTCCTCCTTTATTCCGTTTCATTCAATTCATTACACAGCCAGGTAGCCAGGTAGGGCAGGCATTGCCTGCCGAAAACAACCGTCCGGAAAAGTCAACATCATATATACCATATTTACCTCTGCCACCGTGTGGATCAAATAATGGCGGGCATTGCCCACCCTACCAATCACTATCATTCGTTTTTTATCCGCCTTACGCACGTTAGGTGCTGCATAGTTTCTGCGGGGGCTCTCAAAACGTCGCTCCAAACTTCAGCACGAAACTTGACGATGTCTGTGGAGCCACCGGACCGGTGGGCGAGACAGTTTCCTTTGAGTAGCCTAGATAGGCAGTCCAAGTCGACGTTCCAAGGTATTTGAAAACCTGCACGCCCACATCGAGGCGTGAAGAGGACGTGGGATCGCCCTTGCTTTGCGACGTGTATCCTCCCGTCCAAGTTCCGACGGCCTCGCCGCCGATGCCAAGTCCCACGGACGGCAACTTGAGCACTAGATCAACGCCTCCTTGCGACGCCGCGGATCTCAATAAAAGCGTTTCGTTTCCCAGCCTGGTTGCGCCGCCAAGAACGCTCAGGTTGATATCCAAGGTGAGAGTCGGACTCTTGTCCGCCTCTCCTAATTTGTATTCATGCGACAACATCGCAGTGGCCGTGCCTCCGGGGTAAGCGGACAAATTACCCTGCGGATTGTTCAGAACGGTCAGTCGCGGTGTAGCGCTCACCCCGAAATCCAGAGTCTCCGGATTTTTTTTACCCCACCGGAAAAATAATCCCGTGGAGGTTCCCTCCGAAGACGAAGCCGTCGCCATTGGGCCAAATTCAAAGCCCGATCCTTCCTTATTAACGAAGGAGAAAGTGTATAGAGCCTGGACCTGAGTCCCTGGTTTAGTCAAGTCCACTTGGAACACCACCTCCAAGGCATTGCTCTTGCGCGGGGTAGCGCCTGAAACAGAGGTAATCAGTTGTGATTCCGGAGGCTCTTTTTCGTCTTTCTTTTCCTCTTTGTCGGATTTCGGCGTGGTCGTCAGCGGCCCCTGGGGCAAAAACTCTGGCAACAGGGTATAACGTTTGCCGCCGTAAGCATTTTTGGACTCGATCTCGCGCTGAATCCGCTCGATGTTGGCCCTGTATTCGTCTGCGGTGGGCGTGCTTCCCTGA
>JAUQXU010000505.1 GCA_030837935.1 Candidatus Brocadia sp. | reverse complement strand
CTATCCTCGCTGGTAAAGGATTGTGCGGGGTCGTTGGTCAGCCTTACATCAGGCTGCCATTGGGAGTAACTCACGCTCACAAACAAATGAAACACTATTGTCAAAGCTGTATAATTTATTGATTTCATGATCATGCTTTATTTTACAATGATTAATTTTTTTGTATCTGAAAATTCACCTGTCGAAGATCCGGCTTGACGGAATGTTAGTTTGTAGAAATACATGCCGGAAGCTAAAGCGCTTCCATTAAAATTTACTTTATATACTCCTGTGTTTAGATCTTCGTTTACCAATACCGCAGCCTCTTTTCCCATTACATCATACACCTTCAGCGAAACAAATCCGAATTCAGCAATCTGAAATCCGATATTTGTATTTGGATTGAATGGATTTGGATAATTCTGGCCGAGCTTAAATTTTTCCGGGATCAAATTGTTAATTGGATTTATTCCCGTTGTGTTGCCTGTTGGATTTTTTTTGTAATAGATTTCATAATTCCCGTCGCGCAGGTCATACCAAAGAGCATGCACGGCAGCAGACGAAAGAGCAATGTGCGCAAGTTCTGAAGAAGCTGAATTATTTGTCAACCTTGTATCAGCGCCCCACGCGGAGCCTCCATTGGTTGAGTTTTTATAATAGACCTCAAGGTTACCATCGCGGTTATCAAACCAAATGACATGGACATTCTGCCCCGAGGCAGAGATAACCGGCTTGTAAGAACCCGAAGTATTATTTGTAAGCCTTGTATCTGCAAGCCAGTTTATACCGGCATCTGTGGAATGCTTGTAGTAAATTTCCCCATTGCCGTCACGGCTATCAACCCATACGGCGTGCACGTTTTGCCCGGAAACAAACTGTGAAGGGTCTATTGATGAAAAAGTATTAGTTGTAAGTCTTACATCAGCCCCCCAATCAAGTCCGCGGTTTGTAGAACGTTTATAATAAATTTCATCATTGCCGTCACGGCCGTCATACCACAGGCAGTGTGAAATCAATCCGCTGATAGTTATTGAAGGATAATATGAATAAAAGCTGTTGTTAGTGAGTCTGGTAATTGTGCCCCAGCTAATGCCTCTATCTGTTGAACGTCTGTAATATATTTCGTAATTACCGTCATTTTGATCCTGCCACACAACCTGAATTAACTGTCCTGCTGAAGCAGTTACAGAAGGATAAGTAGCTCCGGCAGTGCTGTTAGAGATCTGTCCGAGGCTATCCCATGTCGTGCCTCCGTTGGAAGAACGCATCATATAAATTTCATATCCGGATGTGAATTCAAACCAAACCACAAAAACATATTGATTGTCAACTTCAATTGCAGGGCTCCCTGCCGAATTAAGACTATTGGTAAGCCTTGTATCACTGCCCCAGCTTGTTCCGCCATTTGTTGACCTTTTATAGTATATTTCAGCATTGCCATCACGCGCATCGCTCCACACAATATGAATTGTGTCATTACTTATCACAATAGCGTTTTGGTTGTTATTGCCCAAATATGAGCTTGCTGTATTATTTGTCAGCCTAAGATCAGGCTGCCACTGGGAGTAACTTATGCCTACA
>JAUQXU010000504.1 GCA_030837935.1 Candidatus Brocadia sp. | reverse complement strand
TATCAATACGTTACAAGCTAATCTCCGTTGATATCTCTGCCATGTCAATTATGTGGAGTTTTATAGACTTTTCTCTCAGAAGGGCATCAACCACATCCTGGGGTGCGCTTCGATAGTGTAATACAGCGGTTATCTTTAACGGTGTTCTAACATCAGTGGGAATTAAACAAATAAAACGCTCTTCCTTTTTACCCTGGGGAGGAATGCGATTGTCGGATATAATATGTGTCGCAGCCCACACATGAAGTGTGGGTTTCCCCTTTTCGTCTCCGAATACCGTGTGATAAATAGTGGCATTGGGGTCAATATTTCCTTTTTCGTCTACCTTTCCGCTTTGATATACAATCTTACCATCTGCGTCTGTTACCATAACTTTTAACCACATCTGCCGCATCTCGGTCAGCCCTGTTGGTATATAGTGCCCAGCACCTGTGTTATTTATGTCTATCTGGAATTTTAACAAATCACCCTTTTTAGAGGTTGAATCCACAGACACTTCAAGAGTTGCGGCATTTTTAAGTCTATCAACTGCCATTTGTGGCTGTAATTCTGAGCCGGGTGGTAGGGATATGGGAGTAACACTCCCACCAACAAAGTAATGTGTCCATATGTGGGGGCGTTTTTTGCCTCCCATAATTTCAGGGGATGCGAAACCAGGGTTGTCAGGCCTATCGGTACTGCCAGTGCTTGGGAAACCAGGTCGTTGCCTCATATGACAATCCTGGCAGTGTATGGTTGTTTTTGGATCTCCCGTGTTGTAAGGACCTTGCCGCCACTCGGTATAAGTTTGTTCGATAGGGAGATTGTTTCCCGCGTGAGACACATCGTGACAACCTCCACAGAACTCTGATCGTGTGTGTAACTCAGAGTACTGATTTTTGTGAATGGTATCCGGGGAATCGGCAAAAGGACCGTATTTCGTGCCGCCCTCCATGGCAGCTGCATTACCAGGACTTAATATGTACGGTGCATTTCCTATACCCGTAGTTGCCCTAACGGAATGGCAAAAATCGCAAATAACACCCCCCTTTTCATCATCGAGCGGGAGGATGGTTTCCGCTCCACTGTGGCCGATGGGAAAGTGACAACGCACACAAGATTCTATGTTTCGTTTTTCCGACTCTCCCTCTGCAGTTTTTTTTCCTAAGTTATAAAGGGCTTGAAATAGCGGATTTCTCCATGCATTCGCATGGGTTGAACCACTCCACATTTTAAAGATTTCTGGATGACAGGCACCGCAGGAGATTGGGCTGAAGAATTGACTTATCCTTACATCTCCTGGTACGGTAATAGGCAGATCGACAATATTTTCCGGTCTCTTTTCCGGAGGAAGTTTCCATGTTGGAGACCATTCTCTGGGATCACTTGCATAAGAAACATTTAAAAATAGCAGAAACGAAACAAACATTACATGCATAATCTTATAGTATAAACGCATAGTTATTAATACCCTCTCTTCAATTCAATATAGACAAGACAAATGCTCCTAAAAACATATTATATAAATAAAATCATTTTATTAAAAGAAATTTTTATCCAGAAAAAAAAAGAGGATAGACTTTTTGGTCTATCCTCTTTTTCAAACTATATATGAGACACTATCTGTTCTTTTGAACTATTTCACTTTTTCCTATTTTTGCCCTTTTTCACCTTTTGCCATCTTCATCGACTTTATGGTGGTATCTCCCTCAATCACAACAAAACTCTTGATCTTCTCAAGTTTTTTATCGCCTACACCACTTACCTTTTTGAGGTCATCAATCACTTTAAAATTTCCATTATTCACCCGATACTTTACAACTTCTGCAGCCAGCTTTGGGCCAATTCCCGGCAATACTGCAATCTGGTCTGCAGTCGCTGTATTAATATTTACCTTTCCTTCGACCACTGCGGCAGAAAAACAAATCCTCGCTTGACAAACAAAACCAATCACAAGCATCAGCACAATCAACCGAAAAGTCTTACGAATTGTATCCATTCTTGCCTCCTTATAAAAAAATTTCTCAAATAATATCCCCCCAAAGGCCTTTGATTCCAAACAAACACGTGTTATGAAATACCATAAGCAAAATATACACCAAGAGCAAACAACTTATTAAAAAAATACATAATTCACCTTAACTATTGAACTCGTCAACATTAATAGATTACCGTAATTTCATAACTATGCATGAGAAGAGGAAACGACCTAAGCAAAAACAACACAAAAAAGTGCACAACAACGAACATATTTGTTATTTCTTAATACCAATAAAAAAGGACACGCAATCGCGTGTCCTTTTATTTTTTTATTCACTCTATATAATACTAATTTATTTCTTTTTATCTCGCAGTGTCTCTATCACCTCATCAACAAGACCATACGCCTTTGCCTCATGTGATGACATATAAAAGTCACGGTCTACATCGGCTTCTATCCGCTCCAAAGGTTGTCCTGTGTGTTTTACAAGGATTTCATTTAAACATCTCTTCATTCGCAGTATTTCTTCCGCTTGAATGCTTATAT
This sequence comes from Candidatus Brocadia sp., assembly GCA_030837935.1. GTDB lineage: Bacteria > Planctomycetota > Brocadiia > Brocadiales > Brocadiaceae > Brocadia. The sequence continues at coordinate 919 of JAUQXU010000504.1, read as the reverse complement.
CAGTCGCGGTACCTCTCATACCACCCCATGGTTGGTGGAGCATAATACGGGTATGGGGCAAGCCGTATCTCTTTCCCTTTGTTCCGCCGGCGAGGAGTATTGCCCCCATGCTGTATGCCTGGCCAATACAATAGGTTGCTACATCGCATTGTACGAATTGCATAGTGTCGTAAATGGCCAAACCTGCAGTAATTGACCCCCCTGGCGAATTGATATAAATATTTATATCCTGATTCTTATTCTCGTTCTGGAGAAATAGTATCTGCGCTATTACTAGGTTTGATAGGATGTCCTCAATAGCCGAGCCAATAAATATGATGCGATCTTTTAGCAACCGCGAAAAAATATCGTAATGCCTCTCGCCATAACCGGTCTTTTCAACAACATAGGGCACGAAAAGACTGCCGTATGATATTTTTGATTTTGAAACCGGAAACTCACCATTTTCTAACTGTGATAAATATTCTTTATACACAAAAAACACCTTTCATAAATATTATTTCTTTCCTTAATTTTTTTGCCCGACCTTATTCTTCAACCTTAGCCTCTTTAAGGAGAAAATTCATCACCTTACTTTCACGCATGTCGTTTCTAAGATAGGATAAATTTCCCTGGCGCTCCAGTTGTTTACGAACCCGCATTGTATCTGTATTATACGCTCGCGCAATATCAGCAATCCGATGCTCTACTTCATTTTCAGTAATAAATATTTTCTCTTTTTCAGCAATATGATTCATGACAAGAGATGCCTTGAGCTCTCGCAGCACCGATTCTGCAGTTGCATTCTTAATGGTTTCCGTCTGTTTTTGAAGATGAAGATGTTGAAATTCTCGTTGCTAATGGCGTTACGGTTGTTAATGCAACGGTATCAGATTTAGTTACAAACTTGGAAGGAACAAAGTCGGGCGAAGAGCGTATG
>JAUQXU010000503.1 GCA_030837935.1 Candidatus Brocadia sp. | reverse complement strand
CTCTCCCCCAGGATGTATCGTCGTAGTACCGTGATATTTCTTTTGCAATCTGTTTTCGGGTATTCGTATTTTTCAACCTCTGTATCTGCTTTTCGGTGCCACCTTCATAAACCCAATGAGGCAATATAACATCGAGATCAGTAGCAGCTGCAATATATGGATAGCGGTCACACGTAACGTCGATTCCTTCGTTTCTTGCGCCTTCAATAATCATCATGATATCGTTGATTTTATACCAATTTTTACTTCCTGATGTCTTAAGGTGTGATACTTGCAATCTTGCCCCGGAGCGTCTGGATATTTCAATAGCCTCGGAAAGGGCATCTTCAAGTGTATCACCTTCATTCCGTATATGGGTTGCGTAAAAACCACCGTATTTTCTAACCATTTTGCACATTTCTGCAAGTTCCCTGAGTTTTGCATAACACCCGGGTGGATAGATAAGACCACTGGACATACCGAATGCCCCGGCCTGCATGGCTTCTTCCACATCCCTGCCCATCTGAACTAATTCATATGGATCGGGCGCTCTATTTTCATATTCAAGAGTACATGCCCTGATATTTCCATGACCAACGAGAAATGCCCGGTTGATAGAACTCCTGGCTTTTTCTGCGACATCATAAAACTCTGCAGCCGATTGCCACGTGGGAACAATGCCATATTTGGCTAATCCCTGAGTGCGTCTTTCTAACATCTTTCCATGCAGTGGAAAAGCCGAGAAACCACAGTTTCCGCAAATCTCTGTAGTTACCCCATCAAATATCTTACTATCACTTTCCGGACGGATAAGCCATAAAAAATCACTATGTGAATGGATATCAATAAATCCGGGAGCGACAATCATCTCCTTTGCATCAATTACAAGGGATTCGTTGCCGGGAATATGCTGATCCATAAAAGCGATCCTGTCATCCTTGATGGCAATATCTATCTCCCGTCTTGGCGTACCGGTGCCATCGATTACAGTGCCGTTTTTAATTATCAGATCAAAATCCATGGTGCTCCATCTGAATGCGGAATAGATTGGTCTTATCGACTACAGTCGAAAACTGACGCAGGAATGTTATCTTTCTTCTACGAGGGGGGAAGGTTCATCCAGACCCAATACCCAATCAGTGTCCTTGTGTGCAGCGTCGAGGTCCTTTTTGATAGTATCAAGCTGTTTTTCTTTATGATATTTATCGGTGGTAAAGCAGCCTGTCAGAAACGACGGTACTGCTGTGATCATAATTAAGAAAATTATCTTTATGAAAGAAATTTTTTTTATCAATTAATACTCCTTCCGTTGTCTTGAGGATGGTATCTTCATAATCCGTCGATATTTGGTGACTGTTCTTCGGGCAATAGCAATGCCGGATGCATGTAATTTATCAGCAACTTCTTCGTCGCTCAGTGGGTTGGCTTTATTCTCTTTTGCAACGATTTCGGCAAGTTTCTGTCTTATAGCTTCCCATGATTCCATGGATCCATCTACATTTTGAAAACCTCCCGTAAAGAAGAACTTCATCTCGAATATACCCTGAGGTGTTTGAATATATTTATGTGCAATGGCACGACTTACCGTTGAAACATGCACTCCAACAATATCTGCGACATCCTGCATCTTTAATGTCCGAAGGCGATGAACTCCCTCATCAAGAAAATCCCTTTGTAACTCCACTATCTTACAAGCCACCTTATACAAGGTACTCCGTCTTTGTTCAATAGCATCGATAAGCCATTTCGCTGATTCAATTTTCTTTTGTATGTATTGGCGCGTTGAAGTGTCGGTGCCATTCTCACTCAAAAATTTCCTATAAAAAGAACTGATATGCAAATGGGGTAAATTCGAGTTATCGATCAGAAACACTTCGTATTTTCCGTCAATATATTCTACTTTTACCTCCGGAACCACATAGGGTATGGTCTCGTCGCAAAACAGAGAGCCGGGCTTGGGATTTAACGTGCGGATAAATTCTACCTGTCGCTTTATTACCTCCAAGCTGTGGCTGGTTTTTTTTGCTATCAAAGGGTACTTCTTCATTTCAATATCTTCTAAGTGATTGAGCAGCATGTCCATGGTCAGCTGGTAGTTCGGATCCCGTTTATCAAGTTGTAACATCAAACACTCTTGTAAGTTCCTGGCCCCAACACCAGGTGGTTCTAATGTCTGCACAATATTCAGGGCGTCCTTGACTTCTTCAAGAGAAAGGGGTTTTTCAAGGGATTGCATAATTTCTTCTAACGGGCTGGCTAAGTATCCGGATTTATCTATTGAATAGATGATATTTTCACATGCCTCTGTGAGATGGCCTGGAATATCAATCAACGACACCTGTCCCATTAAATAATCATGAAGGGATATCGGCTTGGCAGCTGTATTTTCTAACGCCTCCTGTTTTTGGTCGCGTTCTTCAGAGATGTTACTGCGCCGCACGGTTGTCTGCGAATAGTACTCACGCCAATCCTCCGCAATTTCTCCCAGTTTATCAATTTCATCCACTTTCTCATCGTCTCCGGACGTCTGAGCTGCATCATCACCTTCTTTGAGATTTTCTTCTTTCTTCTCTTCTACCACCTCTTCAAGCACAGGATTATCTACCATCTCCTGCTGTATATGTTCCACAAGCGCTAATAATGGCAACTGCAGAATTTCAATTGACTGTATGATCTGAGGAGACAACTTCAGTTTTTGTTGAAGTTGCGGTAATAAGGATGATTGCATTTTCATGAAACATCACCTTCCATAAAAAACGACATTAAACCTCTAACATCTCGCTTCTGCCGCTGATAGCATCAGCAACAATCGCCGTGTTTGCATATTCCAGGTAGCTTCCTGTTGGCAATCCACGTGCAAGTCTTGTAGTCCGAACCCCTAAGGCATACAACTGCTTATGAATATACAGAGCCGTTGTATCTCCTTCCATATTTAAATTCGTGGCAAGGAGAACCTCTTTTACATGGTCAGCCTTCACCCGCTGTAACAGTTTTTCAATTGTCAGAGATTCCGGATGAATACCCTCCAGGGGAGAAATATGCCCCTGGAGTACATGATAAAGACCACGGTATTTCCCTGTCTTTTCTATTGTCAGAAAGTCTGCGAGTTGTTCAACCACACAAATCATTGATTTGTCACGCGACACATCACTACAAATATGACAGGGATCATGTTCCGAAACATTAAAGCAGACCGAACATACCTTGGCAAGCTTTTTTACATCACGGATAGCATAAGCAAGCTGCATAGCCTCTTCTGCCGGCAGTTTTAGAATGTAACATGCGAGACGTTCCGCCGTTTTCTGACCTATCCCGGGCATTTTGCCGAATTCATTGATAAGTTTTATTACGGATTGTGGATACGCACTCAAAGTCAGAAACCTCTTAAAACCATTTCATTTTCACCAATTACATGCCGCCAAACAATCCTTGCATCCCGGGCACATTGAGCCCACCGGTAACTTTACCCATCTCAGATTGGTATAACTCCTGCGATTTCTTAAGCGCTTGCGAAACAGCCGATAAAATGAGATCCTCAAGCATCTGAACATCTTTTGGATCTACCACCTCCGGATCAATCTTAATAGAGAGAATTTCCTGCTTACCATTCATATGCACCGTAACCATCCCACCGCCGGAACTGGCTTCTACGACGCGTTCCTTCAAATCATTTTGAAGCTCTTCCATCTGCTTTTGCATCTTTTGCGCCTGCTTCTGCGCCTGCTTCATCATTTCTGCAATATTACCAAAACCTTTCATCGTGATGACCTCCCCTATTTATTTACCTTAACGACGTGACCGCCAAAAAGATCCAGGGTCTTTTTTACTGCTGGCTCAGAAAGTACCGGATCGACCGGCTGCTGATCAGAAGAGTCACGACCTGCGGATACATTTGATTTAGTTTTTTCAGAACTTCCATTTTTGGACACCATCAGTTTTAGCCGTACATTACCACGAACTACTTCTTTAGCGCATTGCTCGATAAGTTTCTTTTCTTCAATCTGATCAAGTTTTTCTTTATGAAAAGAACAATTACCGGGGAATTCGATGGCAATTTCTCCATCCTTGAATCCGGCAAATCTGCCTTCTTTCAAAAGCGCCCAGGTTGATTTTTTTTTGCTCTGAATCATGAGGAGAACCTTCTCCCAAAGATTTTTTTCGTCACCCGCGCTCCCGAAATCGTTGCCTTTACCCGGTGGTGTATGATATGCTTCCGATACCGGTTCCGACACTATGTGCCGAGCAACAGCTTTTTGAGCCGGCGCTATGTCCTCATTTTCCTTAACCGGCTGACTTTTGAGGTGTACAAGTCTATCTTCTAATGACGCAATCTTTTCTGCAATCTCGTATAATGAACCAACCGATTCCATCCGACATAACTTAATTACAGCAATTTCCAGCAAAATGCGCTGTAAGAGAGAATCGGTTGTGCGCATCCTCGCATCCGAAAGTATCTGAACCATATACATGAGGGTATCCCGGGAAATGGAATTCCCATATTTTTGCACCAAAGGCGCAGTAAACTCAATCCACTTTGCCTCCGGGCCACAAGATGAAAAGATCAGCAGTTCCCTGATACAGGAAAGCAACTGATCAATAAATTCTCCGGAAGTCTTTCCTTCGTTTAAAATCTCATCTACAATTCTCAAGGCAGTGGATACATCTTTTTTTACGAAGCTCTCAAACATACCAAATATCTTATCTTCACCGATGCAACCCAAAACAAAATTTACATCTTCCGGAGATATCTTATCCTTACAAAAAGAGAGGAGTTGGTCTAAAACCGATTGAGAATCCCGCAACCCACCCCTGGCATATCTTGCGATCATATGAATGGCAGAGGGTTCAACCTGCACTCCTTCAGACTTGCAGATATCTAACAGCCGTTTTTCAATATCATGGACAGATATGTTCCTGAAATCGAATCGCTGACATCGGGACTGAACGGTTTCAGGGAGGCGATTAACTGCCGTGGTAGCAAAGATAAACTTGACATGCGCTGGCGGTTCTTCAAGGGTTTTCAGAAGGGCATTGAAGGCCTCACGGGTGAGCATATGTACTTCGTCAATAATATAAATTTTGTAGCGGCCGCGCGACGGGGCATAGGCTGCATTTTGCCGTATATTCCTGACCTCATCGATTCCCCGGTTTGATGCGCCATCGATTTCCAAAACATCGATGTCATTCCCTTCAGAGATGCATCGGCAAATATCGCAGGCATTGCAAGGAGTATCCGTCGGCCCATGTTTGCAATTTAACGCTTTCGAAAGGATACGTGCCATTGAGGTCTTCCCTACTCCTCGCGGCCCTGCCAGCAGGTAGGCATGTGCAACCCTGTCAGACCGGATAGCATTTCTGAGGGTTGTCACAATGGGCTCTTGTCCAACCAGGTCCTCAAATGTTTGAGGGCGATATCGGCGCGCTAATACAACATACGACATTAGCTTTCACCTCGATAATTACATTTTTTTCCAAGACGTGAATTCGGATATGTAACAGCGCTTTTTTTAATTATACTTTCTCACCAGACCTATATCAATACACTTTCTTTCGCCACTTTTCAGATGGCCGAAATTAAAGAAGGGGATAACAGTATTATCCTAAAAATTACATAAAAGGCCGTGCACTTTTTTTCGTCCCCATTCCCATTGCTGTATCTATGCAGTAAGCTCAGGCCCGACTGGCTCACGGCACATAAGGACATATGCTTATGGCTGCTTGCTTCCGCATCTGACCAGGTTCACACAATCTCTTATTGCATGAGATCCGGCCTTCATCACCACTTACATAGATAAAGTTAATGTTCTTTAGGTCCTCGAAAAAGCGATTGATCCTGCTGTAGCGGGTTGCAGGTTACAGGGAACCGCTAGCTCCCCATCTAGCACGGCCTATTTTATAAACTGGCGGAGAGGGCGGGAGTCGAACCCGCGATACCGATTTTGTCGGTATACGCGCTTTCCAAGCGCGCTCATTCGGCCTCTCTGACACCTCTCCTCGTCATTTACAAATGGAAAAATGAAACTGTCAAAATGCAAAGTGTAAAATTATCTCCTCAACGGTATTTTACACTTTTCACGTTGCATCAGTTTTTTATAGGCCTGAAGCAACACTCGCCAGCCACCAACTGGCGGAGAGGGTGGGATTCGAACCCACGTCCCGCTGTTATGCGAGAAACGGTTTTCGAGACCGTCCCGATCAACCACTCTGGCACCTCTCCGACCCTTGCGGTTCAAATGCCTCAAACCTTAAACAGCTTAAAACCGCTTAAACAGATCAAACGGTTTAAACCGTTTAAACAGGTAAGGAGTTATTTCATCCGGCAATTTTCTAAAAAGAACTTTTGTAACAAATACTTACATTCGTTAGCAAGGATACTCGGCACAACTTCCAGACGATGGTTAAATCTGGGCTCCTGAACAAGATTCATCACGGATACACATGCCCCTGCCTTTTTGTCCACAGTTCCATAAACAAGGGTATCTACCCTTGACTGCACTAATGCCCCGGCGCACATTGCACAAGGTTCCAAAGTGACATAGATGGTTGTCCCTGTTAAACGCCAGTTTTCCAAATAGGCTGCAGCTTGAGTTATTGCTATCATTTCGGCATGGGCGGTAGGGTCATTGAGCATTTCACGCTGGTTATGTGCGCGGGCAATAATACGATCCTCATACACAATCACAGCCCCTACAGGCACCTCGTCCTTTTCCACGGCCTTTCCCGCTTCTATAATAGCTTGTCTCATGAAATATTCATGTTTGTGTGCGTCTTCCATAATACCATAAACCTTAATATCGGAAATTTAAAACGCGCCCAGGAGGATTTGAACCTCCAACCTCCGGATTCGTAGTCCGTGACTCTATCCAATTGAGCTATGGGCGCTAGCAACAATTTTTCAATATGCCTAACAGGAGTCTATGGTATTCCTGTGTAAAAACTTCTTTCCCCATTCCCCGTTTTTACGAGGACGGGTTTCATGAGGACAAGTTCTGACACGTTTTTTACAACCCCCTTCACCCCATTTTTTAAGGGGGATTTGATTGCAACTTCTCCGAGCCAGGAATATGCTCTCCCTTTAAAGGAACATTTCTTACGATCGTAAGTGGCGGATTCGTAAATAAAATGCATTTAAAACGTAAAGGAATAATACTCTTGGCGGAGGCGTGTAAATCGATAAGTATAGGAAATAAGTATAAGCTTATAAAAAGTTATTGTCAAGACATAATCCCTTTGTCCTTAAAACTCACAAAACATTCATTTCCTATGATAATATGATCCAAAACTCTTATCCCAACTACACTCCCTGCCTCCAGCAACCGGTTGGTTATTTGAATATCTTCTTTGCTTGGCTCCGGATCACCCGATGGGTGATTATGGACAAAGATCACTGATGCTGCGGACTCCCTGATCGCCGGATTAAATACCTCTCTTGGATGAACGATACTGGAGGTAAGGCTGCCCGCTGAGATCGCCAACTCTTTGATAACACGGTTTTTATTGTCAAGCAAGACAACCGAAAAGATTTCTTGTTTCTTTCCGCGTAAACGTTCGTGAAAGTGATCAAAGATGTCGTTGCTACACTTAAATTGCTGAAGGGGCTTTACCGAAATGGTAGAAAACCGCTTTGCAATGGCCAACGATGCCTTGATCTGTGCAGCTCGAGCCGGACCTATCCCTTTCATCCTGCACAATTCACCGACAGAGGCCATGCTCAACCTTCGGAAGTCCCCATACTCAGAAAGAAGCTTTTGCGCTAAATCAACTGCGCTGTAATTTGTGGTACCGTCACGAATGATGATTCCTAAGAGTTCTGCGTCTGTCAGGTGCTCATCGCCACTTTGGATAAGCCTTTCCCGGGGTCTCTCATGGGTAGGGAGTTGTTTGATCGTAGGACGTTTCTTTTCTTCCTTCATACCTGCAGTCATAATGCCGCATATACGGCACACTAAGATCATAAAAATGTTTATTTTCCAGGAGGTCACGTCTATGTACCGACAGATTATACTTCATGAATTGCCACTGTCAACAAAATGTCTTTACGTACATGTTACATAAAAAATATTTGATTAAACATCTCGCCTTGTTTATAGTAGCATTGAATGCAAAAAAAATAATCCTTTAGGAGATTTACCGGTGCACACCACAGATTCGGCAATGCCTGAATTTCAGACCGTTATTACACCACATCAGAATCTTACTGATCTGTGTAATGTATTGATCAAAAAAGCTGTAGAACTCGGTTGTGTGCAGGCAGTCATCATTCATCCCAACACCATCACTGTTGGACGATGGGTCCAATTAAAATGCAAATATGGATGTGAAGAATACGGGAAAAAACTCACCTGCCCACCCCACTCACCTTCGTTTGAAGAAATGAAAGAAATCCTTATGGAATATAACAGGGCGTTACTGCTCCATGGACGCCTGAGCTGGCAGATGCGTTATATCACTGCAGAAATTGAAAAAACGGCGTTCTCCCTGGGCTTTTATAAAGCCTTTGGACTCGGAGCAGGTCCTTGTAAATTATGCGAGAATTGCGCTACCACGCTTTCCTGTGTTCGTACCATGGAAGCAAGACCTTCGATGGAGGCCTGCGGTATTGATGTGTATCAGACAGCAAGAAATCATAACTTAAAAATCGAGACGCTGAAAAATAAAAACGAAGAGGTTAATATATACGGACTGATCCTTTTAGAATAAATTTTATACGTAAGGGAGAAAAATATGGTGACAGATATCATTAATAAAGTAATCAACCTCGGTTTTGGTGCATTGCTTATAACGAAAGAGAACGTTGAGGAAGTCATTGATGAAATGGTAAAAAAAGGTGAAATCAAAAAAGACGAGGCAAAGGCACAGGTAAATGAGGTTTTTAAAAAAGTTTTATCTGGCAAACAGGAAATTGAATCGAAGATTGAAAAGATCGTAGAAAATGCGCTCCACAAGTTGGATATACCAACACGAAAAGAACTCCAGCACATGCAGAAAAAACTTGATGAGATCATAAAGAGGTTGGAATCAAGAGAAGATCAGACGTAATGCGTAGCGCGGGTGGTGTCCCCCGCTGGCGGGGGTTAGGGGGTGGATATCCCCAGCCAAAATGCCGACCACAAGGGATCTGCGCTACCTTTTTCAAAGATTTTCATTCAGTGGGTTCCTGGGTGGCATGGACAAAATGTGTTTGTCCGTGTCCGGGTCTAACCTGCCAGGTTTTGGAAACGAGTAATACATGCAACTCAGAAAAATAGGCCAAAAGATTCGGGACATACGGCGTTTCAATCAAATTCTCAGGATATTAACCAAACACGGTTTTGGTTTTGCCATCCAGCAACTTCATTTAGAAGATCATGTTATTGGAAGGGGCATTATCAAAACCCGGATATTGCGCCGTTTTACCGAACCTCTGGAGTCTCGCGCCGTCCGGCTCAGAAAAGTATTGGAAGAACTCGGTCCCACTTTTATAAAATTTGGCCAAATTCTGAGTGTTCGACCGGACCTGGTTCCTTTAGATCTTTGTAATGAACTGAGTAAACTCCAGGATCATGTTCCGCCATTTGGTTATGATGATGCCAGAAAGCAGATAAAGGAATCCCTTGGGGAATATCCGGAAGAATTATTTGCCTCATTTGATCCGGCTCCCCTGGCAGCAGCCTCCCTGGGACAGGTGCATCGGGCACAACTCGAGACGGGAGAGAACGTCGTCGTAAAGGTGCAACGTCCTGATATCCGCAAAATGATCGAAACTGATCTAGACATTCTTTATACCTTAGCCCAACTGGCTAGCCGATATATGCAGGACGTTAAATTTTTCAACCCGGTTGGCATCGTTGACGAATTTTCCAAGGTCATAACAAAGGAGATAGATTTTACCTACGAGGCGCACAATATTGATAAATTCCGTAAAAACTTTAAGGACAGTACAACCGTTCATATTCCCAAGGTCTTTTGGGATTACACCAAAACCAAGGTCGTTACCACAGAAGAAATCATAGGCATTCGACTGAACGATTACTTAATACAATCACACACAGCCGAAGAAAAGAAAGCCGTCGCCGCACATGGCGCGAATGCCATCCTGCAGCAAATATTCATTGACGGGTTCTTTCATGCAGATCCTCATCCGGGAAATATCTTCATCCTGCCTGATAATGCCGCCGCGTTCGTAGATTTTGGAATGGTAGGCAGACTCGACGAAGACACAAGGGATGTCATTGTAAGCCTCTTGATAGCCGTATCCATGAAAAATATCCATGGTATCTTGAAGGCATTGGAAACGCTGGGGACCTTCGTTGAGGAGGATACCTTACGAGATTTCAAACATGATATCAGCGATTTTTTGGAACGGTATTACGATATCCCTTTGAAGCGGGTCGAAATTTCCACAATCTTGCCTCAGGCCGTCAATTTAATGACGCGACACAAATTAAAGATACCCCC
>JAUQXU010000502.1 GCA_030837935.1 Candidatus Brocadia sp. | reverse complement strand
GGTGTTGCACATGGACAGCAGGATATTGCCTGGTGGTATGGTGCTGCCAAGGTATATCAAAAGATAAATATCTTAGAAAGTCAAGCCATTGCTCTCAAACACGGAAAACAACTTCATGATCTCCTGGAAGCTAAAGGAAGAAAAAATATTGCTGGTACTGTAGGAACTATAATTGGCATTGTAGCAGTGTTCATGTTTGGTGCTGCTCTGTGGAAGAAGAAACGAGGGACGCGATAGGAGTAACCGGCTTTTTGGGCTCGAAGTTAATGTAAACAAAAAAGGCATCTTTCATAAAGATGCCTTTTTTGTTGATGCAAGTTTGAATCTTACATAGGTGCAGGAGAAAACGTATGGTGGATAATATCAAAGAATACACGTTAAGCTCGTTACAGTTTGGTGCTTTTCCTTATGATTTTAAAAACGATAGTGAGGCATATAAAAATTCAAGAGTCGTGATTATAGGGGTGCCATTTGATGGAACTGCTACCTACCAATCCGGCGCTAAAATGGGTCCTTGTGCAATTTTAAATGCTTCAGTTAACGTAGAGCCTTATGATGATGAATTAGAAGAAATTTATAAAATAGGGATTTTTACAATTGGGACTCTTAATATTGAAGAAATACACACAGATTCCAAAAAGGTAATTGATGCATTGTATCATGCAAGCAGCAGTATTGTTAAAGATGATAAATTTTTAGTAACTTTGGGAGGTGAACACTCTATATCACAGGGTGTGATAAAAGCATATAAAGAGAAATACAAAAAATTGTCAATACTTCAACTAGATGCACATCTAGATTTAATGAAGCAATTTGGTGGAACTCGTTATAGTCATGCAAGTGTCACGAGGAGAGTAGTTGAAGACCTGAAATGCAAAGTCACAAGCTTTGGCGTAAGAGTGGTATCGAAGGAAGAGCAAGAATATGTGAAAAAGAAAAAAGATGCCGTATCCGTATTTTATGCAAAAGATATTTACAACAATGACGACTGGCATGATCAGGCCATTGAAACATTAGAGGACTATGTATATATTACGTTAGATGTGGATGGATTTGATGTTTCTATTATGCCTGCCACCGGTACGCCTGTCCCGGGAGGTTTAGGATGGTACCGGACGATTGACTTTTTACGCAAGGTCTATAAAGACAGGACGGTTGTGGGATTAGATGTGGTTGAATTGAAACCCAATCCTGGGAACGATGCCCCAAACTTTTTAGCTGCAAATCTAGTTTATAAGAATATTGGGTTTTATAAGAAATATACATTACTATCGTAGATGTATGTTAAGGAATTTCAAATACTCCCCATAATCCCCCCGTAAACGGGGGGACACAGGGGGGTAACCAAATACAAGTTGCCAAAGGCCTAATTAAATCCTTAACTTAGCTCCTGAGCTGAAACTCGTCTTTATTACAAGAGGCCGATTTTTCGGTAAGATATGATGGCAAGGGATTTGGAATGTCTTACCTGATACAGAAGCACGAATAAAATATATATCGTATTACTATGGGAATCAGATTCTTGAAAATAACGAAGGTTAAAGGGATAGATTCATGGTTAGGAACATAAGTAGAGAAGATGTAAAGGTAGTGTTTTTGTTGATATTTTTTATTGTTGCAGGTTGTGGCAATAAGGCAAACTCTTTTAACAAAAAGGGGCTTTCATTCTATAATCAGGGGAAATACACTGAAGCAATTGTAGAATTCAAAAAGGCATTAGAACATGCCCCTGACAACTATGATGCCCATTATCATCTGGGAATTGTTTATTATGCAAAGGGTATGACTGATGAGTCAATATCTGAACTAAAAAAGGCAATTGATGCAAATCCCAAAGAACCCAAAGCCCACTATAATATCGCTTTTGCTTATGTGGCCAAAGAGAATGTTCCACAAGCGCTTGCGGAGTATCAGAGGGCGGTTGAACTGTTTGCAGCAAGAAAAGATAAAAAAGAGGCAGATGCGTACCTTTATATGGCGGTTGCTTATAGTTTGATAGAAAAAAATGAAGATGCATTTACGGCATGTAAGAAGGCAATAGAAATCAATCCTGATTTTGAAGATGCACATTATTTCTTAGGCGTTTGTTATTACAAAAAGGACATGATAGATGAGGCCATTGAAAAGTTTAAAAAGGTTATTCAGTTGAATCCAAAATCTGAAAAGGCGCATAACCTCCTTTTTACTATCTATGATAAACTTGGAAAAAATGAAGAGGCCATCGAAGAAGATCGTATATTGAAGCAGATTGCAAGGGAGCGGATGGAGCAACGATAAAGAATGCAGTGATATAGGGAAAATGTAATGATTAGAAGAAATGAAAATGGAGGATTGAAGAAGTGGAAAAGGATATCGCAAGGATCGTAATTGACGAAGCGCAGATTCGAAATAAACTCCTTGAGCTATCCAGGACATTAATCCATGATTATAAAGGCAGGGAATGGACAATTATTGCGATTCTTAATGGAAGTCTCATTTTTCTTGCAGACTTGATCCGTCTAATTCCCTTTCCTATAAGATTGGACACCATCGATGCCGCTACGTATGGTGAGTCGACTTTCCCGCAGGGCGAGACTAGGATCATACGTCAATTTAAGATCGACATAGAAAACAAACACGTATTGGTGATTGATGATATTGTTGACACAGGAAATACCTTAAAAAGGGTGCTGGAAGACATCAAGAAATACCGTCCAAAAACCCTCAAAAGTTGCGTTCTTTTGAATCGTATATCGAGGAGACAATACGATGTTAGTCCAGAATATTGTTGTTTTGATATTGGAGATGACTATGTGGTTGGCTATGGATTGGACTACAATAACAAATATCGGAATCTGCCGTTTGTTGCAGTGCTGAAAGATGAATGTTATCGACGTGAAGGCACCTAAAAGCCTTATAACAATTCGAGATAAACATTTCATAAACACGAGGTAAATATATTTGAAAGCAATTGTTGTCCATTTAACAGGAAGTCACCGTGGGGATACGGAAGTTTTTGTTTCCGAAAAGATATCTATTGGTACAGATGCCGCAGCTAACCTTCGTTTTGATCCGGAAATAGACAGATACACGTCCCATTATCATGCCGAGATACAATTAAAGGAATGTGATTATATATTGAAAGATAAAGGAAGTGCAAAGGGGACATTTGTAAATAATAGGTTAGTTAAAGAAATAGCGCTTAAAGATGGCGATTTGATTGAGTTTGGCGCTGGAGGTCCGAAGGTGCGCTTTCGTATTAAAACGGATGATGCCGATGTATGCAAACCCTGGACAGAGATAATAGAAGACTCGCTGGGTATAGCACGTTCATCTCAGAGAGGACGGATTACCACAGCGACGGCATTTTTTAGACAAATTCTGTGGGAGGCCTTTACCCAGTCTTCTCGTTCTTTTAAAATCGGAGCCATACTTATTCTTTTTATTATATTGAGTGGTCTTATATCGTATTTTTATATACAATACGCCAGATTGTCAAGGACGGCTGAAAAGGTTCGCATTCTTGAAATTGAAAGATCTGTTGCCGAGAATATAATTAAGGCCTACAGCGGCGGGATTTGCCTGATCCAGGGGGCATTTTATTTCTTTGATGAAGTGACAGGTGAACCGCTCTTGATGATGGGTAAAGGGCCGCGGGGGATCAGTGAATACACAGGTACCGGTTTTCTGGTTCGTGCGGATGGCTTGATCCTGACCAACCGTCACATTGCAGAACCGTGGTGGGAAATGGAAATGTCTCCTTACATCCACATAGAACCTACGATTAAGCCTCGATTTGAAGTATTTCGGGCTTTTTTCCCCGGCATAAAAGAACCTTTTGCTTTAAAAGTAGAGAAGATCTCTGATGAGGTAGATGTGGCACTGCTTCGCATTGATGTTCGTGGCGCTACTATACCCGTCCTCGAACTGGACATTACAGGTAAGGGGATGGTAATGGGAGAACCTATCATACTGTTGGGATATCCAGCTGGTGTTAATGCCATTTTCGCAAAGACAGACCCTGAGGTTGTAAAACAGCTTTTTGATTTGCCTTTTATTCCATTGGTACAGGAACTTTCAAATTGGGGGTTGATAAGACCTCTTTCGACACAAGGGCATTTAAGTGATATCATGCATAATAGAATGGTCTACGACGCACAAACAACTGCCGGCGGCAGCGGCGGGCCTATCTTTAATAACAAAGGAAAGGTGATAGGGATTAATTACGGAGTTTTTCCAGGATTTCGGGGTTCCAATTTTGGCGTTCCTATAAATTATGGTGTAGATCTGATCAAGTCAACATCAGTGATCAAAAAGGTTAAATAAGAAA
>JAUQXU010000501.1 GCA_030837935.1 Candidatus Brocadia sp. | reverse complement strand
TTATCAGGGTTTTCTAATGAAATGAGCTTTTCAATATTCTCTTCTTTTTCTTCCCCTGATTGGTTTGAGTGTATCTCCATTACCTTATCGGTATAATTACCTTCAAAAAATGCGTTTGAAATGATCAACTGCTTTAATTTGCCGGCATGGGTTGTATCCTGGGCGACAACCAGCACAAAAGGCTTTACAGGTTTTACTTTATTATCTCGTGCATAAATGTCCAAAGCCACTTTCGTGTCTTCGTGGATACGAATGCCGTCTTCCAGTTTTATCCTGTCCAGTTCATCAGTGGAATATTGGGAAGGGTCAAAGTCTTTGCGGGTAGCCACTGCCGGTTCCTTCACAAAACCGTCCTGAATTGCCTTAGCTAATGCATATTCAAACACGACATTTTTAAACTTAATAGGCCCTCCGCTTCGTTCTATTTGGGGTGTTGCGGTAAGTTCTAATCCTAAAATTGGGTTTAATTCGTTAATAACCTGCATTCCCCTGTCTGCACGGTAGTGATGTGATTCATCCATCAACAAAACCAGATCATCAAGGTTTGAAAGGTAATTGAAATAAGAATCTCCCAGGTATTCTGAAAGCCTTTTTACGCGTGGAAGTTTGCCTCCTTTCGTTTCGGCATTTATTTTGGAAATATTAAAAATATTGATATGAATGTCAGATACGAAATCTTTTTTTGTCTGACGGATTTCGTTATAATTATCGCCGGTAATAATACGAGGCTGGTTATGAACAAACTCTCCGATGCCCTGAAATACGTATTTCGGGCAATTCGGATTGGAAAAATCCTCAATGAGCTTATTATAAATGGTAATATTCGGCGCCAATACAAAATAGTGCTTTATTCCCTTCGAAAGATATAAATAAGCAATAAATGCCCCCATTAAACGTGTCTTTCCAACACCCGTAGCCAAAGCAAAACAGAGAGAAGGGAAGTTTCTTTCAAAATCAGCACAGGTTGGGTAACTGGTTTTTACCTTTTCAAGTTCTTGTTGAAGAAAAGAACCCACCCCAAAATCCCCTCCCGTATTACCCACCCCTAAATCCCCTCCCGAGAGGGGACTTCCTTTTATCCCCTCTTGAGAGGGGCAAGGGGTGTGTTTCTTTAGGATCAATTTATCCGTCAACTCTGCCAGGATATTCATGCTGTCTGCCTGCGGCGGGCGAAGGCTTAAGCGATTTTTAATTGATTGAGCTATCCGGTTCATTTAGTCATTACCCTCATTATTACCCTCTTTTAGAGGTATTACCCTTTTTCTTCCATAATGCGCCCGGGCCTCGCCCGATACATTCAACCACGCCATCTTTCCGCATAGCTTTAAGCACCGTTCGTATCATATCACGGCTGACAGCAGGACATTTCTTCTCTATATCCGCAACCGTAAAGTCCCTGTCAATGGCATGAACAGCGTGATGCACCATCTCTGTTTTAGAACCCCGCGGACTTCCTATGGAACCGGCTCTCTCTTCGAACTCCTTATATGCCGTTTTAAGAATGGAGAGCACAAAATTCAAATACGGCCATGGAGCATGCTTGCCCTCATGCCAGCCTTTGGAACTTTCCGCAAGGGTTTCATAATATCGTTGCTTATTTTCTTCAATAATGCGCTCAAGACTAATATACCGGCCTACCTCATAGCCAAGGTAATAACACTGCAAAAGCATAAGCAAACGGGACACCCTTCCGTTGCCGTCGCGGAATGGATGCACACATAGAAAATCCAGATTGAACGCCGCCATCGCAATTAATGGATGCGTCCAGCGTTCTTTAATGCAATCCTGCCACGCCTTTACCAATAACTTCATATATCGCGGGGTTGCGTTCGCAGTCACCGTTTTAAAGCGAATCCGCACCCTCCCGTCAGGGTACCGTTCTATGATGTCGCTTTCTCTGCTTTTATACTCCCCTGCATCGCCTATTCCGCCCCGCACCAAACGGTGAAGTTTGCGAATGGTGTCTTCCGACACTGCAAGGGAACTGGACTTCGTATGGAGCAGTTCAAGCGCGTTACGATAACCGCGCACCTCTTCTTCGTCCCTGTCCCGTAAATGTGCCCTGCCGAATACCACTTCCTTTACCCTCGCAGGGTCAATAGTGACGCCTTCAATCCTGTTGGAAGACACCGCGCTCTCGATGATGGCATGTTCTTTCAGCGCTTTTAACTTCTGCGGCGCCTGCCGTGCATAAAGTTCCTGCTTACCAAGATACTCTCCAAGATCGGCAAGATACCATGCCGTACTCTGCGGTACAGATTGCGCTGCCGATTCAAAAAACAGAAGCGTCTTCATAATTCGTGATCCTCATTCGTACGACCACTGTTTCCCTTCCCGTATTACCCACCCCTAAATCCCCTCCCAAGAGGGGACTTTTATTTTCCCCTCTTGAGAGGAGGTTGGAGGTGTGTTTCTTCCCTTCTTGAGAGGGTACTGGAGTGTATTTATTCACTCCACGAGAGTCGCCGGCAGCTTTCTTATTCCCCTCTTGGGAGGGGTTAGGGGTGGGTTCGTCTTTATGTTTTCGAATCCAATCCTCAATAACCCACAAAACACCCTGGATATTCTTCTTAACGTCTGAATCATAAAATCTCAAAAACCGTATCCCTAAAGACTCTAATTTTGCCTGCCTGATTCGATCTTCCTCAGATTTTCCATTGTGTGAACAACCATCTATCTCAATCGCTAACATCAACTCATTACAGAAAAAATCAACAATATAATTATCTATCGGCTTCTGACGGTCAAAATCATACCCGCACATCTTTTTCTTCTTTAAATACGTCCATAACAATGCCTCAGATAAAGTGCCGCTTTTTCTTAATCGTCTCGCTACTTCCTTCAATTTAGGGTTATAGGGTACGATGATCTTCCGTTTCATTTGAATAGTTTTCTTTGTTTCGGATTTTTTCCTGTGGAATTATCTTTATTGGGCTTTTTAGCTCTACCCGATTTACCCACCCCTGAATCCCCTCCCAAAAGGGGACTTTCATACTCCCCTCTTGAGAGGGGGTTGGGGGTGTGTTCATTCCCTTCTTGAGATATTCCCATCTTATTCCCCTCCCTGGAGGGGTTCTTATTCAAATTCCCCTCTTGGGAGGGGACAGGGGTGGGTTCAGGCAAATTGACAATATTTAAGCTATAATCCTCTTTCCCAAATTCGCACCTGCCCAGTAACATCTTGGGAATCTTTTTTATGGTGATATTAGCGTAACGATTTTCACAGGCTTCCTGAAAAGATTTACAACAAATCAGCAGGCTTTCGTCCGGTTTCATTTCTTCGTGAATCTTATCCAGAAACTGTACCGTAATAAACTGCGTAGTGATAAAAATATAATCCTTTTCAGTGGAACGTCCCTGCTTCCAGTAAATATGCTCGTCCGGACAGTATCTAAAACCTTCGTGTTTTGCCATAGCTGCAGCGAGCATATCGGCATTATACCGTTCGTCAATAATCCAGTTGTCATGTTTATCCTTTTTCAACAGACTTGGGGCTAAGTAGTAATACTTGAATCCACCGCCGCCCTGCCAACCCACCCCTATCTCCCCTCCCAGGAGGGGACTTTTTTTATTCCCCTCTTGGGAGGTCTCTTTCTTTTTATTCCCCTCTTGGGAGGGGTAAGAGGTGGGTTCGTTCCCCTCTAAAGAGTGGCCAGCGGTGTGTACAATTCTTGATATTCCGCCCTGATCCGTGCCATCAACCACCTTTTTCAACCGCGGCAGGCAGTGCGTATGACAATGTTCGCCAAGTTCAATACCAATCCATTTACGGTTCATCTTGTGCGCAACAGCGGCAGTTGTGCCGGACCCAAGGAAGGAATCGAGAATGATGTCACCAAGGGAAGAAGCAAGATCGAGTACTTTTTTTATTAGCGCTTCGGGCTTCTTACCTTTTGGGAATTGTACTCCGCCTTCTTTAGTAAGATTATTCAAGGGAAATCCTTCCCAATATGTACCAGCCTTTTCGAGTTTCAAGAGTTTTGTGCCTTTTTTTATCGCAGTATCCTTAAGCCAGATTATTCTGCGGATGGTTGGGCTAATGTAATAGTGTTGTACTATATGTCCTTTATCCCTCCCTGATCTTGGAATGTATTCAGCTTCAAGTATTTCATCATCATTTAAACAGTTAAATTCTTCGATGATTCTGGTGCGTATACTGGTTTGTGCATTTGTATCAGAAAATATAAGATCAAAGTTTTCAATATATGCATCATTTCTTGTAAGCCCCTCTCTAACGAGAGCATTTATGGTTGTTCTTCTTAACCCTTTGAACTTTTTCACACGAATTGGGTCACCAGCTCCATCTATAACAGTTCGTTCTTCAATAAACTCACCTTTATCAAGTAATACGCTTGTATATTTCCAGCTCTTGCCTTCAGATTCCATTTCATCAATGATTTCAAAAAGGTCTTCTTCATCATATACATCATTAAATTTTTGAAATCCATTTGGACCATCTTTATCTCGGGCATATATAAGGATGTACTCGATATTTTTCTTCAATCTTTTATCTTCCCCACCTCCAGAAGCTCCGGCCGTTTGTTTCATTTTGACGCTTACTTGATTTAGAAAGTTTGTACGTCCAAAGATCTCGTCAAGTAAAACTTTTCCATAAGCCATTTCATCATCGTTAAGTTGACAGAATAAAGTTCCATCTGCTGTTAGAAGTCTTTTTATTAATTCCAAACGCTCCCTCATAAGTCCAAGCCAGATGGAGTGTTCAATGCCATCCTCGTAATGTTCGAAAGCCTGCCCTGT
>JAUQXU010000500.1 GCA_030837935.1 Candidatus Brocadia sp. | reverse complement strand
CCTGACCTTTCCTTCCTCTCGATATGATTCTCGCAAAAGGATGGAACGATAGATTTTTTTGCCGGATTTTGATTTGTTCTCTACAATATGCATGTCCACCATAATATACCGTATTATTCATCTATTATCAACTATATTATTAAATAATAACAATATATTAGTGACTACATATTTACTACTAATATAGCCCCAACTGGCTATATATTCAGTACTTGTGTGTTTTGGCTGGGGTGAACATCCGTTGCAACACGCTTAATAGATTTTGCCGTCAGAAGTATTCGTGCATCGGAATCCTTGCCAAAAACCAGGGCGGGAAATCACATTATCGGGCAACTCGCTCGCTGCGGTATATCACCCGCTCCCAATTATGGTGAAGTTCAAATTTCGATTTTTGTGACAAGCGTAAAAAACCGCGAAACAAAAGGAAGATAAGAAAACCTCATAATTCAAAATTCCTTGTTCGATATTCGTTATTCAGCACACGGTTAAATTGATCCGTTATCAAAGTTTTTATTGTATCTATGGTTCCATTTTGCTATATACGTTCTTATAATTATTTTGTTTTTTGCCAGAGCGACTGTTCCTTTTAAGAAAAAGTGATTGAATGCATATCCCTGACGGATTTCTGGACACAAAGATGTGGGTTGCAATGGGCGGTATTTCCAGTGCATTTGTTACCGTTGCCGTTCGAAAGGCAAATAAGCAAATATCAGAGAAACACATTCCTCTCCTGGGTGTTATGGCGGCCTTTGTCTTTGCCGCACAGTTGTTTAATTTTCCCGTAGGCGGAGGGACGAGTGGCCACTTTATGGGTGCAACGCTGATTGCCATTTTGCTTGGCCCCTGGGCTGCCGTTCTCATCATGACCACGGTACTTACCGTCCAATGTCTTGTCTTCCAGGACGGCGGACTTACCGCTTTAGGGGCAAATATCTTTAACATGGGGATTATGGGGGGATTTTTCGGATACTATGTAAACACGGCGATCCAATTGCTTGTTCGGAATAAAAAAGGTATTTTTATTGGTGGTTTTACAGCGGCCTGGTGTTCAATTGTACTGTCAGCAGTCTGTTGTGCAATCGAATTAGGTATGTCAGGCACGGTGCCTTTAAAGATTGTTGTGCCAGCAATGGCCGGTATTCACGTAGTTATTGGCATTGGGGAAGGGCTTATTACGGTGGCGACGCTAAGCCTCCTTTTACGGGTAAGACCAGATTTGTTACACGTGCAAAAAATATAGTGGAGCATTACTACTTTTATGAAGGTATCAAAAAATAATATCATATTGTTTATCATCTTTGGTTTGTCTTTCATAATTGGGCTTATCTTCCTTATTATTCCTTTTATATCTGAGATGCCCGATGGTCTTGAAAAAGTCTCGGAAGATACTATGGGATTTTTAAAAAAAGATGATTTCATGCCCGCACTGAAAGCCCCTATGCCTGATTACACAATACCCACAGTAAAACAGAGATTCAATAAACAGTATGCCGGCATTATCGGGGTATTTGTTGTATTCGGGATAACTGTTTTTATAGGGTACTTATTGAGAAAGCGGCGCAAAAATTTATAGGACCAGTCGTTAGCAGGTCAACATGACGAACTTTAAATAGGGCTCTGTGAAATGTATTCCATCGACGGGAAAGTCTAAACCTTGCGATGAAACACCAATAAGCTTATATTGTTTTTGCGTGAAGCATTTTACCGTCGGTAATACCTGGAAAAATTTTGAGAAGTTCATTTTTGCTATGTTCGTGGAAAAGACGAGAATCCCGTCCTTACGAAGGAGATTGAGTCCCTGTCCGATTAACCGCGGAAAGTCCTTTTCTACGGTAAATACGGCTGTTTTACTCGTAGAAAAACTCGGGGGATCGATAATAATCATATCGAACGTCCGTCCTTTTTTCCCAAATCTTTTCGTCCAATCCCATACATCTCCTGCAATGAACTCGTGATTATTTACGTCAAGTTGGTTCAGTAAGAAATTCCTTTTGCTCCAGTCTATAGCCTTCTTAGATAAGTCGACATTGGTTGTCCTGACTGCTCCCCCAAGGCTTGCATAAATTGAAAAGGAGGAGGTATAACAAAAGCAGTTCAATACTTCCTTGTCTTTGGCCAGGGCCTGTACTTTCTTCCTGTTGTCCCGCTGGTCTAAAAACAGCCCGGTTCCACCACCTTCACAAAAAGATGTATCGAATTTTATGCCGTTTTCAAGTACTACAAAATCCTTAGGAATATCTGTGCCTGAAATTGAGAGCGTTTCAATATCTTTACCCTTCAATCGTATCTTTTCGGTAATGGTTTCTGGTACTAACGTTTCTTTAAGGGAATGGTAAATACCTTCCTTTATGTGCTTATCATACGATTTAAAATATTGCACAAGGATATTTTTGTTGTAGACGTCTATGGTTACCTCGGGTAATGCGTCTCCATAAGAATTTATTAACCGATATACGTTTGTAATGGTGTGGTTTATATATTTTTTCCTTAAAGACCATGCATTACAAATGATCTGGTTATAGGGTAGCATGTTTATTGGGAACAAAATAATGTGGTATCATGTTTATGAGCGTATAAATTTTAGATTACTTGCTGTTATGATTAAGGAGGTTATATGCATGATAACAAAAACATTTTTTGTGTGTTCGAATTGTGGTAACAATAAAGAATTTAAAATTTTTACCAGCAACTTTCAAGTTATTAAACAATCCCCAGAACTGGGCGTACGTACTGAGGAAAGCGGCGTTTTGCCCAGCCTAAGACAAAAAGATAATCATATTGAATGCCAGTTGTGTTCCCAAAGTATTGAGTATGATGACGCAGCTGCCATGGGCAAAAAATATATCCAGGAGACACAAAGGCTTTATAAATATGCCCCGCCAAACACAGTGTCTCATTCTGAGAGGTGAGACACCTTCCTTTCTCATTCTTAAAGGTGACAAAGCTTGGCACGGACAAACAGATTTGTCCGTGCCACCTGTCACTATGAAATTCTTAATTATAGGTAAACGCTAAATGGAAGTTGTTATCGCGGGCAAAACAATCCCTTTCAATAATGCAGAAACCGTACCATCGTGCGTTTTCTAGATAGGATCGATATGAACAAAGGCCTTATGGATACTTTCAAGGGCTTCTACTGCCCGTTGAACATCTTTCCCGATATCATGTGCCTTTGTTAATGTCGAACCCTGATCTAGAGATATATGAATTTCAACATGGATATAATTACCTACATAATGCGCACGGACGTCATGAATTCCAATAACACCTGCAACAGCATGTGCCTTCTTTTTTATTTCCTCCATAATACAGGCTTCTGGCTGTCTACCCATAAGGTAATCGATATTTTGAACGCCGATCTTATAACCCGAATAGATAATCCAAAAACTAATCAGAGTTGCTGCAATATCGTCCATTTGTGCATATCCGTAAAGTCCGCAGATAACCCCTATAAGGGCCGTGGAGGATATATACACATCGTTTCTGCTATCGATAGAGCTTGCCAATAAGGCAGGGCTGTTGATTTTGCGGCTTATCTTTTTGAAGTGTGTGGACATAAGCAACTTCATACCTATTGATACCAGGAGTGTTATAATTGCAGGGATGCCGATCTTATGTTCATGAGTTTCCATAAGCTTAAAAACAGAGGTATGCAGGATTTCAAATCCCAAAATACCAGCAAAAATTGCCACAATCAAACCTGCTATTGGCTCTGCCCGATGGTGACCGAAAGGATGTCCCTCATCTGCCTGTTTTGATGAGGTCCTTACCGCAAAGAAGATGATTATTGAAGAAATAATATCGGTAAGGGAGTTAACGGCATCTGAAATAATGGCCAGACTGTTCGACATGATGCCGGCACTTATCTTAATAGCGAACAGAAAGGTATTACAAATAATCAGAATAATCGTTGCCTGACGACCTTTATTTTTCATGTATATCCACCACTTTTAATCCTGAATTATGTGAGTTTTACACAATGGTTTTGTAATATTTACAAGATTCTAACAGTAAATACAACGAAATACTTTTCCAAAAAAATATTTTAAATATCTCTTAAAGTTATTTCCCTGTTTTCCGATATATAGAGATTAGGAAATTTTTTTCTGTAGAATTTTTACCTACAGGAATGGAGACAACGGTTATCTTGCTTTTTAGACAAAAAGTTTTTACAACACAATTCTGATATTTTCGTACGGAACATACTCTTATATGCAAAATTCGATAAAAATATGTACGTTGCTAATATTTATCGGTATTAATCTGAGGTTTGTAACCGAAAACATAATAAATGCACTCATATTCTTTCATAACCAACAATCTGGAAGCCAAGATATCAGTTATCATATATACACACCAAATGTGTTAGATTTGTACGGTGACGTGATGATGGTTGTCGTATTTACTATTGCATATCTTCTCCTTACGTTTCCCGGTATAAAAAAAACGGTGACTGGCATATCTGATGGAAATAGAGAGGTGGGGGATAAATATTTAGATGCTATCTGTCAGCTTAAGAAGTTTGTGAAGGCGAAAAAAACTGCATCCATGCTTCAGCACGTGCATTTAACTTCTAACAGACAACTAAAATACTATACCCGATGGACAAAAGGTATATTTGTTTTGAGTGGCATGGTGGGGTTTGGTTTATACCTCTTTTCAAAATATATCTTGTCTATAGGGGTGGAGGTCTTATTTATTGAAGATAATTTTTTGTCATTTGCTTTAAATTCAGTAAATGACGCAATAAAATTATTTTCCAGTCTTATTTTCGTCTATGTTTATTGCACGTATCTATCCATGAACAAAGGTGTATATCTTATCCTGTATATATTCTTCTTTTTAAGAAACATTTTTTCAACGCATATAATAGGGTTTATAACTGGATACGATCTGTACATAGTTGTTCCCTTTTTAGATATTTTAACACCTGGTATCATTTTTTATTCCATCGGTTGCATTTTTATGAATTATCGGTCGACACGCCTGTCCAAAATAATTGGAATGCCTAAAATTACATGACTACTCATATTTCATACCTATAGATTTATTATACTCATTATAATATCCACCCGAATATATTGATGCAACACTCCTATTGCTTTCAACTTTTTACTCATCATACTAAGAATCAACCTGAATTTTTCTTAATCTTTTGCAGTCAACGAACAATTCCCACAGTTTGTTAAACAAGCGCTGTCTACACAACAAAGAGACGTGAAAATACCAAGACAGACATTTTCTACTTTACTCAGGTATTTTTAATTTGTACATTGTAATGACCTAGCGCGGCTACGCCGCAACCGAAGCTTTAAAACCGTCCTCCCATAGTGTATATTTGATTTTTTTAAAGTGGAATCCTAACCACTGTTTTATACACGATAGAGGAGGACGGCAATGGAAAAGTTTCTTGAGCGATATCATAGCAAAATTATTTGATGCTATTTCCCGGCAAATAAATCCCGTTATGCCCCGAATCAAAAAGATATTTTCTCGAGGATATTATTGGGTACTGGATCAATGGGAATATGCGACCGATGTGATGTTCAAAGATCGACAGAGCCTGGAGGGAATTTATCCTGAACTGGTAGAACATGCCTTAGTGAACTTCAGCGCCTCTGACGTCATGACCTTTTTGGGGAGAAAACTCACGGGTAATTTTCAAGGCGAGATTATAACGGATACGAAAAAGAGACCACAAGGGGTTCGCATCAAACACCGCATGAAGAAAAATTCTCTCAAGATGTATGACAAATGGAGTGTCTTAAGAGCGTTATTTGGGGGGGACTATCTG
>JAUQXU010000499.1 GCA_030837935.1 Candidatus Brocadia sp. | reverse complement strand
TCTAAACGGCGAATCAAAGGAATGCCCGGAAGGAATAACGATAGAAAATTTGCTCGATTTATATAAAATTGACAAGAATCGTGTTGCAGTGGAGTTGAATTTGCAAATTATACCCAGGAAGGAACTTTCTGAGCGCGTACTCAGGGATGAAGACTTATTGGAGGTTGTAACTTTTGTTGGTGGCGGATGAGGTCGAAAAAAGGATAGAGGATACAAAACTCAAGATCGGGAAGTATGAATTTACTTCCCGACTTTTTGTTGGTACCGGCAAATACTCCTCGATGGAGACAATGAAAGAGGCCTTAGCGGTCAGCTGCACAGAGGTCGTTACCGTTGCTGTTCGAAGAGTAAAAATCAATGAAACAACATCGCTCTTAGATTATATTAACACAAAGAAATACAAGATTTTACCAAATACGGCGGGGTGTTTTTCTGCCGACGAAGCTATCAGGGTAGCGCACCTTGCACGGGAAGCTGGTATGTCCGATATGATCAAGCTGGAAGTGCTTGGTAATGAAAAAACACTCTTGCCTGACCCGATTGAAACCCTGAAAGCAACTCAGGTTTTGGCAAAGGAGGGTTTTACCGTTCTTGTGTATACTTCTGATGACCCTATTGTAGCGAGAAAACTAGAAGACGCAGGGGCAACCAGTGTTATGCCGGCAGGTGCGCCGATTGGGTCTGGCCAAGGTATTTTAAACAAAAACAATATACGGATCATCCTTGAATCAGCCAAGGTTCCCATTATTGTCGATGCAGGTGTTGGCACGGCATCTGATGTTACCATCGCTATGGAACTTGGCTGTGAAGGTGTGCTGCTGAATACAGGGATTGCACTTGCAAAAGACCCTGTCCGAATGGCAAGGGCAATGAAACTGGCATGTGAATCGGGGCGACTTGCATTCCTCTCCGGGAGAATCCCAAAAAGACTTTACGCAAAAGCCAGCAGCCCTGAAAAAGATTTTTGAACATTATTTTTCCTACCCATGTAAATTTTTACCATAGAATTTTGGGAAAAACTTTGTTCCATTTTCCCCCACTTTTTAAAATAAAGACATTCTCAATTCGTTATGCTTGCTAAAAGAATTATACCCTGTCTGGACGTTAAGGACGGACGTGTCGTTAAAGGAACTAATTTTTTAAATTTGAAAGATGCAGGGGATCCCGTAGAAATAGCTGCTTTGTATGATAAGGAAGGCGCCGATGAATTAACCTTTCTGGACATTACAGCATCCCATGAAAACAGAAACATTATTCTTGATGTCGTAAAAAAGACCGCAGAACAAGTATTTATGCCGTTAACCGTCGGCGGAGGCATTCGTAGTATTGATGACATTCGTCGATTGCTCACTGCAGGGGCAGATAAGGTTTCCATCAACACGGCAGCAGTTAAAGAACCAGAGTTTATCACAAAGGCCTCCAGACGATTTGGTAGCCAATGCATCGTGGTCGCAATCGACGCAAAAAAAGTACAAGGCAATTTTGAAACACCAAAATGGGAAGTTTACGTAAACGGTGGCAGAACACCTACCGGACTAGATGCCGTTGCCTGGGCAAGAGCCGTCGAGAAAAATGGTGCTGGTGAAATATTATTAACGAGCATGGACTGTGATGGCACGAGGGATGGATTTGATATTGAATTAAACAAAACCGTATCTGAAACAGTAAATATACCCATCATAGCATCCGGTGGGGCAGGCACACGAGAACATTTTTACGATGTCTTTACGAGGGGAAAGGTGGATGCGGCGCTGGCTGCCTCTATTTTCCATTATAGAACAATCTCCATACAAGAAGTAAAAGAGTATTTAATGAAAAAAGGTATTAACATGAGGATTATTAAATAGTTACGTATTTTTTATACCACAAGATATTTCCATCTCCGTAGTATTTAAAGAATAATTATCTCTCAATTTATTGACATTATTTAAATTAATGATATAATTTTAAGGTTTACATATTATCTTAGATAATTTATCCCTTCCAACTGAATGGCAAATTTTATCCCACAAGAAAAGATTGCAGAGATACAACTTGCCTCAGATATTGTTCAAGTCATATCAGAGTATGTCAACTTAAAGCAAAGCGGTAAAAATTTTCTTGGTTTATGCCCCTTTCATTCAGAAAAAACACCTTCCTTTACTGTAAATCCGGAAAAGAAACTTTTTAAGTGCTTTGGATGTGGTGAAGGCGGAACTGTATTTCAATTTTTAATGAAACAAGAAGGGGTGGATTTCATAGAGGCCGTAAAACTATTAGCCTCAAAGTTGCATATTGACCTTTCTCATTTAAACAATCAGAAGCAATCCCTTTCTCCAACAGAAAAGACTCGGTTAATAAACATAAACGATTTTGCTGCAAAATACTATCATAGAATTTTGCAGCATAGTGAACAAGGGAAGTTTGCAAGAGATTATTTGCGGAAAAGGCAGATAAATGATCAATCCGTAAAAAACTTCTGCCTTGGTTATGCCCCAGGCAGTTGGAATACATTGATAAGAGTGTGCAAAGAACGAAATATTCCAAATGGCCTATTAGAGAAAGCTGGTTTGGTCATACCAAAAAGAGACGGAAATACTTATTACGATCGTTTTCGTAATAGATTGATGTTTCCCATCCTGGACGCAAGAAAGCAGATTATTGGTTTTGGTGGAAGGGCATTAGACGATTCACTTCCAAAATATCTAAACTCACCCGAGACCGTTCTTTTCAACAAAAGCAATGTCCTTTACGGGATTGATCAGGCAAAAAATTCAATTTTGAAACACCGTAAAGTCATACTCATGGAGGGGTACACTGATGTAATCATGGCACATCAGCATGGAATCGAGTGGGCTGTTGCCGTTATGGGGACGGCTATATCAAAACAACACTTGCGGCTTTTAAGACAATATTGTAATCAGGTGATACTGCTTTTGGATTCGGATATTGCCGGATGGAAGTCTTCCGATAAAAGTCTGGATATCTTTCTTGAAGAGGAGTTCGATGTAAAGATAGCTCAATTACCCAAAGGGCATGACCCTTGTGACTTTCTCGTGGCAGAGGGTGAAGAAAGATTTTTGACCCATGTTAACAATGCCATAGATTTCTTTAGTTTTAAGATCGAAATGGCTGCATCCAAATGGGATATATCAACTATTAACGGAAAGGCCAATGCGATTGACGATGTCCTTTCAACGGCAATGAAAATACCTGATGATATTAAACGTAATTTACAAATCAAAAGGGTCGCCGAAGAAATGTCTATCGATGAGACTGCATTGCGGACCCATCTTAAAAAATTCAACAGACAATCACCTCTTGTGCAAAACAAACAAGACGTCAAGCATCAATTAGATGCATCTTTCACGGCAGAGCGGGAACTTTTGTATTTGATGTTATCCTGTAATGATCTTATACCCAGAGTCATAGAAGAAATAGGTTTGGAAGAATTTAGCAGTAGCGATCTTTTCAAGATTGCCGAAAAAGTGGTTGAATTATACCGCAAAAATACGGTGGTAAAAGAAGAAGATGTATTGCATATACTATATGACGTGCCACTCAATAAAACGCTTATGGATATTGTAACAACAAAGGAATTTCAAAATATTACCAATCAGGGCGAGAGGCTAGAGGCATGCATTCATTTTTTTAAAAGGCGAAATAGCAAAAAAGAACGACACCAGGCAAAGGAAAAAACGTTAAAGACCATTAAGGTTGGCAGCAATGAGGAGGATATAATTGGATTGTTGGATGAATTTCATAGAAAAAGCAAAAACCTCCATATCCTGAAAAATAAAGCCTAACGTATTGCGCTGTCATACGTCAGGCAAATTACGACAGAACAGAAATTAACTATTGATCATCTCCATTTACATAATTGACATTGTTGAGGAGGTCTATCTCTAGATGGAAAGTTTAAACCAAAAAATCAAGCAGCTTATACAAAAAGGCAAAGAGAAGGGCTATTTAACATACGAAGAACTGAACGATATGTTGCCCGATGATGCTGATATTTCTCCCGAAAAAATTGATGATATTTTAATGATGCTGGATGAATTGGGAATCGATTTGATCGACGAAACAGAGATAGAAGGTCGTGATGTCGTTGAGGCAGAAGAGGGAGAACCATACCCGGAAGTGGATTTGGAATTTGGTGAAGTTCCAACAATTACAGAAAAAATAGACGACCCTGTTCGTATGTATCTTACCCAGATGGGTGAAATTCCTTTGCTTACCCGCGATGAAGAGATCATGCTCGCGAAAAAGATAGAAATTACACGAAAGAGATTTTTGAAGAAAGTATTGCATTCCGATCTCTCATTGGCGACCTGCTTAAGGATATTAGAGGACGTAAACAGTGGGGAACTATCGTTCGACCGTACCCTGAAGGTGAATGCAATGGTCGATAATTGCAAGGACGAAATATTGGGGCAGTTTCCGAGAAGTGCAAAAATCCTAAAATCGCTCCTTCAAAAAAACAAAGACGATTACCTGCAAGCGAAACGGAAACAGATTTCAGAAAAAGAAAAAATAAAGCTTCTCAGAACAATCCGAAATAGAAGACGAAAAGGTATAGATCTGCTTGAAGAAATCAATATTCGCACAAAACGGATACAACCCATGATGAAAAAACTTCAAGAGGTTATTCTTGAAATGGAATATCTGGAAAAACAGATGTTGGAAGGTAAACATCGTTCCAAATCCAATGGTCAGCACAAAGAATTGGAGTCTCAATTCGCAAAACTGGAAGAGCTCGTTCTAGAATCTCCTAAAAGTTTGAAAAGACGTATAGAATCTGTTGAGAATATTTACAAAGAACACGAATCTGCCAAGCGAAAACTTTCTGGTGCAAATCTACGGCTGGTAGTAAGTATCGCAAAAAAATACCGGAACCGCGGATTGAGTTTTCTGGATTTAATTCAGGAGGGCAATACAGGTCTTATGCGTGCCGTAGATAAATATGAATACCGTCGGGGATACAAATTCAGCACGTACGCTACGTGGTGGATACGTCAGGCAATTACTCGTTCGATTGCCGATCAGGCAAGAACGATACGCATCCCCGTACACATGATCGAAACCATGAGCAAGATCAGAAATGTTTCAAAGAAACTTCTGCAGGAAAAAGGCCGAGAACCCACAATAGAAGAGATTGCAAAAGAAGTAAAGATCACCGTGGGAGAGGCACGACGCGTCCTCAAGATATCTCGACACCAAATCTCACTGGACCGGCCTGTCGGAGAAAGCGAGGACAGCTCCTTCGGCGATTTTATCGAGGACGAAAAGGCAGAATCTCCCGTATCTGCAGCCACCCAGGAGATGTTGAAAGATAAGATTGAGAATGTATTGGAGACGTTAACGTATCGCGAAAGAGAAATAATTAAACTTCGTTACGGTATCGGCGACGGCTACACATATACCCTTGAAGAAGTCGGAAAGATATTTAAGGTCACAAGGGAACGGGTAAGACAGATTGAGGCAAAAGCAGTGAGGAAATTGCAGCATCCGATCAGAAGCCGCAAACTCGAAGGATTCCTGGATGGAATCGCTGCAGACTGACAGGAAAAACATACCAAATACGGTTTTCCATAGTGATTACCGGTGGTTTGTTCGCTTGATGCGCATAAAATTATGCTTAAGAGGAATCTATGAATGAAAGGATAGAGGTACTAAGGAGGTTGCAATTAATAGATACAAAATTAAAAAGACTGGAAGGCGATAAACTCTACCGGGGTTATGATGTTCAAAAGAAGCAGAACCAAATCCAGCAAAAGAAGACTGAATTGTCAAAATTAAGTGAAGAGATAAAGGCCTTTCAGAAAAACACCATTCTTAGGGAACTTGACTTAAAAAGCATGGAGGCAGAGATCAATAAATTACGACTCCAAATGAATCAAGTTAAAACGAACAAGGAATACAGTGCAACAAAAACAGAAATTGGAGGAAAAGAAGCAAACAAGTCCGTTCTGGAGGATGAAATCCTGGGGATGATGACGCAGTATGAGGAAATGCAGCAGAGATACAAGTCATTCGAAGAAGAGATTGAACGTGAAAATACACAATTAAAAGAGCTCCAGAAGCATGTGGAAGCCGACATGAAAACAACAGACGCAGAAATGAATGAACTGAAAAAAAAGCGCGATAACTATGCATCTATGCTAGACTCCGATGCCTTACAACAGTATAATCGGTTAGTAAGCCATAAAGACGCAGTGGCTGTTGTTAATGTTGTTAACAAGGTATGTCAAGGCTGTTTCATGTCCATAACAGCACAGACGCTTAACCAACTTATGTCAGGTAAAAATCTCACCTTCTGCCATAGCTGCGGTCGGATTTTATATTTGGAGAGCGGCAACGAAGAGCCGGAGGATGATACAAAGTAGACAAGGCGGTCGTCGGTTCTCACTATTCTTGAGAATAGTAAGGAACGGGAGGAAAGTCCGAGCTCCATAGGACGCGGTGCTCCGTAACGCGGAGTCCCGGCAACGGGAAGGAAAGTGCAACAGAAAATATACCGTCCCGGTTATTTTATGGGATAAGGGTGAAATGGCGGGGTCGTTTCCCTGTTGAAGACATACAGGAACAGGCATAGACTTAATGTAAGAGCCCACCGCTCCGGTGGCGACATCGGAGGCATGGCAAACCCCACCGGGAGAAAGGCTAAATAGGGAGGGATGAAGTGGTCCGCTTCGTTAATACCTCTGGGTAAGCCGTTTGATCTCGCTGGCAACAACGAGACTAGATAAATGATCGCCCATGACAGAACTCGGCTTATTGTCTGCTTAAAAACGAATCCCCTCCGCGAGCAACTGTTCTCGGAGGGGATTTGCATTTCTTTCTATGCATGTTGAATTACATCAACAAATAACAATTTTATATCATATCAAAATTTTGCATATAACACAACGGTCTGAGTACCTTCAATAAACATGCACCTTACTTCTTTTTCCCCTTTTCCCCGGTCTTTTCTTTTTCCGGTTCCCCCTTCTTTTTTCCGGGATTATGTTTCGCACATGTCGTACACATATAATACCCCTCATTCTTTTTAAAAATATAGTTATAAAAATAAAATACGATAGTACAGAAAATTATTTTATATCAACTCCTTTATGCGGATTCTATCACCTGCATACCGCTTTCGAGGGCTTTTTTATTGATGGCAAGTAAATTCCCCTTTTTCCCTTTTAGCATTGCCTGTAACTGATCCAAAATAAGATCGGCAGAAAATAGCTTTTTAATTGCGAGATAGGCACCCAGCATAACAATATTCGAGACCAGTACATTACCCAATTTGCTTGCGATCTCTGTTGCCTGAACTTTGTAGATTGTTGCGTCAGGGGTATTATTCACCTTAATCATGGAAGTATTCAAGAGAAGTAATCCATTGGGTTTTAACATTCCTTTAAATTTTTGATAGGAAGGTTGATTCATAACAATAAGGGTATCCGCTTCTTCGATGATAGGAGAAAAAATTTCTTCGTTTGAAACGATCAGGTGATAGACGGCCGTGCCACCTCTCACCTCGGTACCATAGGAAGGGAAATACGTTACCTGCTTACCGTCGGCCATGGCCGCTTGTGCAAGTAATTTCCCCAGGAGCATCATCCCCTGCCCACCAAAACCTGCCAAGATTATCTTTTCAGTCATAAACTAATTTTTATGTTCCCAGTCTTTTACCACCCCAAGCGGGAAGGTTTTGGACATTTCTTCATCAATGTGCTTCATCGCTTCATTGGCATCCATCCTCCAGTAAATTGGGCAAGGGGATAGAATTTCTATCAGGGAAAATCCCTTTTTCTCAAGCTGTGTTTTAAATCCTTTCTCAATGGCTCTTTTTGTCTTTCGAATATTTTCCGGGGAGGAGAGGCTGACCCTTTCAAGGTAACTACTCCCTCCCAGTACCGCCAGGAGTTCACATACACGGATGGGATGTCCGTAATTTACCATATCTCTCCCTGCAGGCGTAGTGGCTGTTTTCTGCCCCAATAAGGTCGTTGGCGCCATCTGACCATTTGTCATGCCGTAAATGGCATTATTAACAAAGATAAAGGTAATATTCTCCCCTCTATTGGCGGCATGAATGATCTCTGCTGTCCCAATTGCTGCCAGATCTCCGTCTCCTTGATAGGCAAAAACGATATGATCCGGATGGACCCTTTTGATACCCGTAGCAACTGCTGGCGGACGACCATGTGCGGCTTCACACATATCAATATCAAGATAATTATAAGCGAGCACAGCACATCCTACCGGCGCCAGCCCAATGGTTTTACCCCGAATGCCCCATGCATCAATAATTTCAGCAATAAGCCTCAGGACAATTCCGTGTCCACAACCTGGACAAAAATGCGTTGCCGTATCGATAAATGCGTTTGGTTTTTCATAGAGAGATTGCATATCACCTTACCTCAGCTAAGTGTAATAATGTATTGGCTGCCCGGTTATCGGGCACGATTTCAACTATTTTTTTAATTACTTCCGAAGATGTAGGAACCCCACCACCCGTCCTTCCGTAAAAATGAACTGGACATCTCCCTTCTGCCGTAAGTCTTACATCCTCCACCATCTGCCCTGCACTCATCTCAACCGTTAAGATACACTGCACCTTTTCTGATATCTTTCGAATAATCTCTTTCGGAAATGGCCATAAGGTAATGGGACGTATCAGACCAACTCTAAATTCAAGCCTTCGGCTCTTTTTTACAACCTCTCTGCATACCCGTGCTGATGTCCCGTAAGCGACCAATATAACATCGGCTTTATGGATATTAACCGCCTCATAACGAACTTCATGCTCTTCTATTGTTTTATATTTTCTCTGCAGGTGGGCATTGAACTCTTCCAGCTGACCTTTAACCGGATAAAAAGATTTTATAATATTCCTCTTTCTCCCTTCGGCACCTGTCAGCGACCAAGTTTTCTGCGGGAGATTCTTTTTCAATTTTTTGTGAAATTCCACGGGCTCCATTAATTGGCCGATCTGTGCATCTCCTAAGATCATGACGGGATTTCGGTATTTATCGGCAAGATCAAAGGCATCGTAGACAAGATCGGCCATCTCCTGGGCAGAACTGGGTGCAAGCACTATGGTATGGTAATCACCATGCCCCCCACCCTTCACAGCCTGAAAGTAGTCTGCCTGTGATGCCGAAATATCACCCAATCCAGGCCCCCCCCGCTGTATATTGACAATTACACAAGGCAGTTCACTCCCCGCCAGATAGGAAATTCCTTCTTGCTTCAAACTAATGCCAGGACTTGAAGAGGATGTCATTGTACGACCACCAGCCGCCGCGCTACCATGGACCATACTGATGGCTGCAATCTCACTCTCTGCCTGAATAAAGGAACCACCAACCTGAGGCATCCTTATTGACATATAATTGATAAGTTCATTCTGAGGAGTAATAGGATACCCATAATAATACCTACACCCCGCTACTATAGCCGCTTCCGCAGCGGCTTCATTTCCGGTCAATAACTGTTTCATGATAGATATGCCCCTAGCAAATTGTCTTTATAAATAACGTTTATCATTTAATTATAAATCTCTATTGCTACGTCCGGACACATTATTGCGCATCTCTTACAACCATCACATTCTGCATCCTCCCTAAACTTCACCGGATGCAACCCGTATTCGTTTATCGTATCGGATATTACTAACGATTTGTTATGACATACAGGGACACAGAGAAGGCATCCCTTACAATAATTTTCTTTTATTCTAATTACGGCCATAATTCGGCTGTCCTCCCCAATTCAATTTTTCACGCAATACACCATAAAACGTCCGCGTGCCAGTATCTATCATCTGAACCTCAGTATCCGACTTTTCCACCTTTATTTTATCGCCCATCTCTAATTCCGTAAAAACCTGACCATCCACCGTAAAACCAGTGCCGTTTAATTGAGATAAGATTTCCATCTCAATCTTTACATCCGCAGAAACTACTAATGGCCGATTCGTAAGGGTATGCGGACATATCGGCACAATAATAAACGCATTTAAATCAGGCGTTAAAAGTGGCCCCCCCGCAGACAATGAATGTGCTGTAGAACCTAAAGGTGTCGATATAATTAAGCCATCCGCCCGGTATGTTGC
This sequence comes from Candidatus Brocadia sp., assembly GCA_030837935.1. Taxonomy (GTDB): domain Bacteria; phylum Planctomycetota; class Brocadiia; order Brocadiales; family Brocadiaceae; genus Brocadia. The sequence continues at coordinate 8,230 of JAUQXU010000499.1, read as the reverse complement.
CACGTCTTCCCCGTTAATATTCAGTTTTATGGAGATCAGCCTTGACAAGGACGAACGGGAGATCACCGCATCATTAATACCCACGGATTCGTTTATCGTACTTCCTGCACGCTCAACACAGGATAACAGGAGCATCCTTTTGCGCACCTGATAGTTTCCTATAAATATTTTTTCTAAAGAGACGCATACATCTTTTTCCATAAGCTCTGCCAAAAAACCAAATCTTCCCATGTGCACACCTATAATCGGTATTTGATTTCTTCCGAGCCCCCGACACGTTGAAAGAATCGCTCCATCTCCTCCAAACACTACGGCAATTTCTGCCCCCGTCTTTTCAATTTTTTCCCCTTTCGGCACATCAAGAATTTCAGCAACCACGTGCTTATCCAACCATGGTTTTAAGCCAAAAATCGTGTCGTAAATCTTTTTTTTGCTTAAGTCGCCGAGAACCAGAATCTTTTTCATTCGCTCAAACGGTCAAACGTTGCTTTCCTGTCTTAGTAAAAGAACCACGGGTATTCATCAAATTAAGTGTTGCAATAAATTTATCGGCAATTCCATCTTCATCTAATCCTATATTTTTTAGCATCAAATTCCGAGGCCCATGCTCAATAAAGCGATCAGGAATACCCATTCGCAAAATCTTATTCACGTTTTCCCTTTCATCAGAAACGAGTTCAAGCACCGCAGAACCAAAACCACCCATCAATACATGATCTTCTACCGTAATGATCAGTTTGTAATTCCTGACTAACTCCAAAATAAGTTCTTTGTCGAGGGGTTTTACAAACCTCGCATTCACTACCGTAACCTCGATGCCTTTTTCACTCAGCTTTTCTGCAGCTTGCAAACATCGATACACCATGGCACCATAAGCAAAAAGAACACCATCGGCACCATCTCTCAATACCTCAGCCTTTCCAATTTCAAATACTTTATAGTGTGGACTAAGTTTTTCTTCGGGGATATCCTCTTTAGGGTATCTGATCGCCACAGGCCTGCCTGAATCCAAAGCAATCTTTAGCATAGATTTTAACTCACTCCCGTCTTTTGGCGCCATTAAGACAATCTCCGGCAGATTCCGAAGATAGGCAATGTCAAACAGACCATTATGAGTAGGGCCGTCATTCCCTACAATCCCTGCCCGGTCGAGCGCAAATACGACTCCGTTTCGTTGCAAGCAGATATCATGAAACACCTGATCATATGCCCTTTGTAAAAACGTCGAGTAGATAGCAACCACAGGTTTTAGCCCCCCCACAGACAATCCGTTGGCCAAACCCACAGCATGCTGTTCACAAATCCCAACGTCGTAAAATCGGTCTGGGAATTTTTTGCCAAAAGAAACCATGCCAGTTCCATCAGGCATGGCGGCGGTAATACCTACCACCCTGGCATCTGTCTTTCCCAGCTCTATCAGGGCATCCCCAAAAACCTTGGTATAAGAAACCGTTGGTGAATTATTGGCAGTCTTCTTAATCTTTCCATCGCACATCTCGAACTTGCCTGCACTGTGGTATTGTGTGGGATTTTGACATGCCGGTTCAAAACCCCGCCCTTTTTCCGTTACTACATGCAAGAGCACCGGACCTTCGAGGTGTTTAATATCATTCAATGTCTCTATCAATATTCGGAAATTATGTCCGTCAATTGGCCCAAAATAATTAAATCCAAGGTCTTTGAATATTTGTCCAGGAACGGCAGACCCCCCGCGTATTAATTCAATTACATGTTCCAATGTTTTTTCAACCGGCTTGCCAAAAACAGGCAGTACTTTCAATAAATTATGAACCTCTTTTCTCATATCCACATAGATTGGAGCTGTCCTGATTTTGTTCAGATATTTCGAGAAAGCACCAACGGTGTTGGAAATAGACATCTCATTGTCATTTAATACCACCAGCAAATTTTTCTTCAGATCACCCGCATGATTCAACGCCTCTAAAGACATACCCGCCCCTATAGCTCCATCACCCACAACAACCACAGCAGACCTCTTGCATCCAAGAATTGCGTCAGCGCAAGACACGCCCAGTCCCGCCGATATGGCATTCCCGCTATGACCACACGTAAATGGGTCATACTCGCTCTCACTTTTATCCGGAAAACCGCTGAGCCCCTTATACTGCCTTAGGGTAGGAAACTTCACTTTTCGACCCGTGAGAATCTTGTGAACATATGCCTGGTGACCTACATCCCACACGATTTTATCCTTCTTAAAATCAAAACAGTAATGGAGCGCAATAGATAATTCAACTACACCAAGATTTGAAGAAAGATGACCTGGATTTTTCGAAACAACATCCACGATTAGTTCGCGAATTTCCGTTGCAAGTTTGGGCAAATCCTCCAGCTTTAACTTTTTCAAATCCTCCGGGTATTCGATACAATCCAATAGTTTATTCATATGTTATTATTCGGAATAAATCCAAAAAGCCAGTTTAATATTTAGTAAATATTCATTTTGAATTATTACTTTGCGTAGTTTCAATCTCAAAATCTTTGGTACGGAATACACCATTCTCGTCCTTCACCAGGATTTGAATCTTTTTTTCTGCATTCTCTAACAGGACAATACACTGCTTATACAGCTTAAGACCCTGTTCGTATTCGGACAAAGTTTTATCAAGTGACAAATCTCCCTTTTCGAGCCGCTCTACAATATCTTCTAATCCTTTTAGTGCATCCTCAAATTTTATCTTTGCCATCAGTATAGGTATTACCTTCAATTTTGATGCATAGAAATATTTCCTTTGTATTGCGTAAATATCTTCATGATTCCTTCGTAGTTACTTTAATATCTCAACTACTGAGGATATAATATTCCCCTGGAACAATCGTGTCTTTAATAGTTTCCCCATATCCAATGTTTCAACAGACTTGATAGGTTTATCATCCCCGACATTGGTGGTAATAGAATAACCCCTATTCAGCACTCTTAAAGGACTCACACTGTCTAATCGGTTTGCAAGACCAGCAAGTCGCTCACGTTCTAATGCAACAGTATGTTTCCCCACCGTAACGAGCCGTTGTACAATTTCGTCCAAATCTTGTTGCAACCTAAGTATTTTATCGAATGGCCTTTTAAATGAAAAACTATTTTTAATCCTCAATAATGTAGTTCGCGCAAATAATATTTTATTATACAATGCTTGTACAAGTCTAGTCTTAATTTTCTCAACTACATCTTTTAACTGGTCATACCGTGGAACAACCAACTCGCCCGCCTCTGTAGGCGTGAGTGCCCTTTTATCTGCAACCAAGTCTGAAATAGTTACATCAATTTCATGACCCACAGCAGAAATAACGGGGATCTTTGAGTTATAAATGCTTCGCGCAACCACTTCCTCATTAAATGCCCACAGGTCCTCTAAACTACCGCCTCCCCTTCCCACAATCATTGCGTCGACATCGGGAATAGTATTCAAATCACCAATCGCCCGTGCGATCTCCTGTGCCGCACCTTCGCCCTGTACCTTTACCGGATAAATGAGAATTTCGACCCTGGCAAATCTTCTGTTGATTACATTTATGATATCTCTTATTGCAGCACCTGTTAAAGACGTTACAATGGCAATCTTCTTCGGGAGGAGCGGAAGTGGTTTTTTGTGTGCGGGATCAAATAAACCTTCCTTTTCGAGGCGTTCCTTTAATTGTAAAAATGCCAGTTGTAATGCCCCAATTCCTTTAGGCTCCATACGTTCAATGATCAATTGATATTGACCCCGAGCTTCATAAACAGTAACTGAACCAAAAGCCAAAACCTCCATCCCATCTTTTATCTCAAACTTTATGTTGTTCGCACGAGTTTTAAACATGACGGCTTGAAGTTGTGCATTGGTATCTTTCAGTGTCATATATACATGCCCTGAAGAAGGCCTCTTTACATTAGAAACTTCTCCCACGACCCAAATATTAAAAAATTCTTGCTCGATTGAACCACGTATCTTTCGCGTAAGTTCAGAAATCGTGAGTATCTTATTTTGATTTTTTGCTGTATTAAGGAACACGGGTAACGTCTTGACAAAACTCATCTAATCACCTTCTTTAACTTCAATCCTCTTAATACTTTCTGCATTTCCTGTTTGACTATTCACAACTATCTTCACCCCGCTTATGCGCACATCCTTTTCTGCCACATCAAATCGAACAGGCATCTGTGTCACAATAGCCTTTAATACACACTCAATCTTTCTTCCAAGGATAGATTCGTGCGGACCGGTCATTCCCAAATCACTGATAAAGGCCGTTCCTTTGGGTAATATTTTTTCATCTGCAGTAGGTACATGGGTATGTGTCCCAACAACGGCGCTCACCTTACCATCCAAATACCAACCCATGGCAATCTTTTCTGAGGTCGCTTCTGCATGCATGTCCACAAAAATTACCTTTGTCTCTTTTGAAATATGCTTCAGAATCTCATCAGAAATCCGAAAAGGACAATCTATTGGCTTCATAAATACCCGGCCCAACAAATTAATCACACCTATAGGATTTCCCAATTTGGAATTCCTCACCACATAACCTTTTCCAATTGCTAGCGGTGAATAATTAGCCGGTCTCAGGACATTTGGATTAGTTTCCAGCATCGGTAGTATCTCTTTTTTATCCCATACATGATCACCCGTAGTTATAACATCAATGCCATAGGAAAATAATTCTGCGGCTATTTCGCTGGTAATACCAGCCCCCGCAGCTGCATTTTCGCCGTTTGCAATGCAAAAATGTATTTCCTCCCTATTGATAAATGATTTTAACTTATCTTTCAATATGATACGGCCGGGTTTCCCTACAATATCGCCAATAACTAAGACGTTAATTTTCATTCAGTATGCTTTCTAGGCATATGCTTAAATTTCTCTATCAAACGACTTTCAACGTCTGGAGGAACAAACGGGCTCACACTGCCACCCAGGCTAACGGCCTCCCTGATAAGCGTAGAATTTAAAAAAGAATATTGTTCACTGGTCATTATAAATACGGTTTCGACTTCTTTATTGAGGACTCGGTTGGTCAGTGCCCTCTGAAATTCATATTCAAAATCAGATACGGTGCGTATACCTCTCAATATAATGTTTGTTTGTTGTTTTTTGAGATAATCTACCAACATGCCGTTAAAACTGTCGACCTCAACATTTTTTAAATCATTAACATGCGCCCGAATCATCTCCATGCGTTCCTTAACTGAAAATAACGCATCTTTTAATGGATTGCATCCCACCGAAACGACTAATGTGTCAAAGATAATACTACCTCTTTTGATTACGTCGAGGTGGCCATTCGTAACAGGGTCAAATGTTCCTGGATAAACTGCTTTTCTCGGCATCGTTATTACACCCTAAAACCAAAAACGTTTTGAGGTTTTCTGTAATCCTTTCGGTGTAATGTCAAACCTATAGGAATTATCATCTCTTACGGGGTCTAATTCAAGGGTAAGACTGCCTACCCAATCATGAAAATAGCGGGATATTATCAAATTTGTCTTGAGATTCCTGGATTTATCTTCTGTATTTATATCTCCGTCCTTCACATCAACTATCTTCGTAGACTTAAAGTCATACTTTTCCCCGAAGAGCACACTCCACTTTTCACTAATCTTATAGTCAGCCGCCAGGATAACGGTAGAACTGATGTCTCGTATATATCTGTGCCCAATGAAATATTGCCAATCGGGAGGATTGTATATCTCAAAACCAGAAGAAAGGACATCAAATTGAAACTCTTCCGTATTAAACTCATTACGTTCAGAAACAAACGCAATAATATCTGTTAGTTGTGATCTGAAATCTATATTCACAAAATTGTCTTTTCTTATAATAATCCCATTTATGCCATCATTATAAATCCCATCCTTTGCTAGAAACATATAATAATCCAGGTTTAAATCGATAAAATCCACTGTTTTTTCATAGCCTGGTTCCCCTCGTTTTGTCTGAAATTTATTTTTTACACCCATAACAGCCACATGGGATGAGTCCAAGGCATCAACCGCATCATATTGATATAAGTCATTGGGATCCCCCGTAACAATCGGGCTATACGTATAACGTAGTTCCGGAACAAAGATATGCCTTAAACGATTAACTTTAAAGAAATCATTATAAACACTGTAGCTTCTCCAATGCGTCGAACTCCAATCAAATCCAAGAGAACCGATGAAACGCCCTGTTGCGGGGCCATTTGCCTCATCAACGGCACCAGATGTGTCAATACTTTCTGTATACCCACTGGTTCTACCTTCTACAAACGGGTTTATGTTAAAAACCCACGGCTTGAACGGCATACTTACGCGGTTTACACTATCCAACCTCGCAAGAGATTGTGATTGAACCTCTGGCTTAACCCGCTCAAAAGAACTGTCAAAATAGGTTACGGCGGACTCCGATGTAAATATCAGTTGATTATCCCCAATAGGCTCTCCAATGATCCGATATGTTGCCTCAGGCAACCGCTCCGCATACCTCTTCTCCCGCAAAGAATCTATCGTTGTATCAAATCCATTAAATTGTTCGTTAATTAAAAACGTTCCTGCTGAAGTATTGTGAATTTTTCGTAAATATAATACCGTCTCGCGATCTTTGTCTTGCTTAAATTCGTGCGGAAAATACTCTCTGAGAAACCTCGGATCACTCAAATAGGAATACTCCATATCCAAACGCCAATCGGCAGGTAATTGCTGCCGGTGTCTCCAAAGAATAGTGCCACGGTCTTCATGATCGATAGGGACGTCGTTGATATCGGAATCTCCCTTGTCTTTTATATAGTAGGTATCGACATACCCAAGCATATCCTGCCCTTTATATTCAAAATCAAGCCCCGTACCAATACCCCTCTTCTCCAAATAATCTAGATTCAGGGTAAGGTCGCTCCAATCTTTTTGATTTCCACCCGTAACGATATACAAATCCCAGTCTGATTTGAAAAAGGTGCCAAAACGTGAAGAACTTCCGAATTGCCAGTCTTTTAAGAGTCGTTCTTTCTTCCGCACATCAAGGGATAGATATGGCAAATACGCAACAGGATATTTATCCAGATAGAGTGTATTATGCGTAGAAGAGACTATATTATGAACACCCCTCTGAACCAATCGAATCTTTTTCCCCTTAAAACAGTAATGCGGATGACCATATCCGCAAGTAGTTATTGTGCTATTGGCAATCTCATACTGCCCTTTGCCAACGTGCCGTATCTCTTCTCCGCCAATATAAGCGGACATGCCGGCCAAAGCAGAGGACGCCTGGCTTTTCTTCATACGTTCTTTTCCTTCGGAGGTATCACTTTTTTTAACTTCCGGTTGCTCAAAAGGAATTGTTCTCACCTGACTATTGATAAAAATCCCCTTATTCTCCTTTTGGTTTTCAAATATCTTGTCGGCAATTATCACATCATCTTTACGGCGCATCGTCACATTTCCTTCTGCATATATTTCACCCAAAGGCCGTTCCGAGTGATTCGAGCTATCCGATTCTGTTTTATCAAACCACAAGATTACACTATCAGCATCTATCGTCATGTCCTCTTTCTTAATGTCTACATTTCCAAGGGCCACGACAACCCGCCTATCTCCTTCCTCCCATGAGTCAATGCTGTCTGCAATAATATCAACCATCTCTTCTTTTTGGGAAACCCCTGTAATCAGTACCTTTTTTGGGATCTCGGTAGATAAATACTCTTCTTTTTTCATCGAACGAACTTCTTCACCCCGCAGGACAGCCTCTGTCTCCTGGGCATCTTCGAAAGTTTCTATCGGTTGTATATCAGGACTAACTACTACGCCAGTCATCGTCTCAAAGCTTAAATACACCTGTTCATATTTCTCGTAATTTTCATCCTGAAAGATAGTTACTTTGCCTTCGCAATACACCTCCACAGTCGCCTCCACATGTTGCATAGCCTCTTCCTCATGAAACCAACAAACCACGGTATCCGCCGCAATCTGAAACGGTCCCTGCACAACCCTCGCATCTTTATTGGCAATAAATACCCGAATTCCATCTTTTTTCCACGTGCGAATCTGATTACCTGATAAGGAAAAAGGCCGTTGTTCTATATTTCTCACACCAGAAAGTAAACTTTCTGCGTAGCCGTATTCTTTTACGATAAACAACAGGGCGAGAAGCAAAAGAGCTTGCAGTGTTCGCATGAGGATAAATTTAAAATTATTGTCCTGAAATGAAATTTTTTATGTGATTAATCACATAATCCTGCTCTTTCTGAGTAATCTCGGGGA
>JAUQXU010000498.1 GCA_030837935.1 Candidatus Brocadia sp. | reverse complement strand
ATATTATTTCAGCTTGAAACAACTCGCTTTTGAAAAATAGTGCCTGCCAGGGTTTCTTTTTCAAACTTTTTTGTCAAAGAACAGTTTCATTTGGCACAGTCTGTTCGGTTATCCGTGTTTAACTTAAATCCACATATTTTATGATAACACAAATTATTCCCCTCTTGGGAGGGGTAAGGGGTGGGTTCCTTGGGCGTGAAATCCCAGTAATGTATCACGAATTACCGACTTACCCACCCCTAAATCCCCTCCCAAGAGGGGACTTTCTAATTTGACGTTTAGGAATTTCAAACCAAATGTAGTGGCAAGGTGCGCCTTGCCACTACACTGTTATAACAAGTTGCCGAAGGCCTGATTAAATGTATAGGAATTTCAAAGCTGCGGTTGTAGAGCGAAGCGGCTCTTCGCTCTACATTAGGGAGAGTAGCAAAGGCCTAATCTATTTCGTAATAAATTCGTAACAGCAAATCTCTTTGACTTTTAAAAAAATAATTCTATAATCTGTTTTAATGTTACAATATTTACCTATACTGATATTATTTATTATAGCTGTAGGCTTTGCCGTTACCAATATAGGGCTTTCTTCTATTTTGGGGACACGGAAGCCAAGCGCCGAAAAGCTCTCAACGTATGAATGCGGTATAGACCCCGTGGGGTCAGCACGTGAGCGTTTCTCGGTGAAGTTTTACCTCATTGCCATGCTTTATGTTATCTTCGACATTGAAGTCGTTTTTCTCTATCCATGGGCAGTGGCATTTAAGTCGCTCAAACTCTTTGGGTTTATTGAAATGCTCATCTTTATAGGCATACTGCTCATCTGCTATCTTTATCTATGGAAAAGGGGTGGGTTGGAATGGGACTAGAAAGTCACCTGGGTGATAATATACTAACCACCACCTTGTCCACCATGGTAAACTGGGCACGCAAATCTTCTCTCTGGCCTATGCCCTTTGGATTAGCCTGTTGTGCCATAGAAATGATGGCTGTGGTTGCGCCTCGGTACGACCTTGCACGATTTGGCGCCGAGGTCTTCCGATTTTCACCGCGACAATCTGACCTGATGATCGTTGCGGGTACACTCACGTATAAAATGGCATCTGTAGCGAGAAAAATTTACGACCAGATGCCTGAACCCAAGTGGGTTATAGCTATGGGCGCCTGCGCAATCTCTGGCGGTGTGTATAATACCTACAGCGTCGTTCAAGGCCTGGATGAGGTTATGCCTGTGGATGTATATCTCCCTGGATGCCCGCCAAGACCCGAAGCATTAATACACGCCATTATGGAAATACAAAAAAAGATTGAAAAAGAATCATTGTGAACAACATGGATAATGAAGCTATAGCCACATTCGTAAAAACACGTTTTCCAGAAGAAATAGTAGATTCTCGTGTATTTCGTAACGAGTTAACTCTGATTGTAAAGAAAGAACATATTGCTGATGTTGCCCGTTTTCTTAAAGAAAACAAGGAACTCGAATTTAATTTTTTATCGGATCTATGCGGTGTTGACCGGATCGCAACTGACGACGTTTTCGAGGTGGTATACCACCTCTATTCCATACATAAAAATCATCGCGTACGCATCAAGGCGCTTGTTCCATCCGAAGAACCCAGCATACCAACGGTAACCGATGTCTGGAAAACGGCCAATTGGCATGAAAGAGAGACCTTTGATATGTTTGGTATTACGTTTGACGGGCATCCTGATCTGAGAAAGATACTCACACCTGACGATTTTGAAGGTCACCCCCTGCGAAAAGACTATCCTTTGGACGGAAGACAACCCGCCAAACTCCGAGATATCTATCGAAAGGGTGAAGCGTGACTGAGAGCGCGACAACAACTACGACCCACCTGATGACCATCAATATGGGTCCGCAGCATCCCAGCACTCATGGTGTCCTGAGGCTTTTACTGGAACTTGATGGTGAGATGATTACAAAGGCGGTACCGCACGTTGGATTTCTCCACAGGGGTGTAGAAAAACTTGCTGAATACAGGACATACCATCAATGTATTCCCCTTACAGACCGATTAGATTATG
>JAUQXU010000497.1 GCA_030837935.1 Candidatus Brocadia sp. | reverse complement strand
CGATGTGAACCAGCCATAGCTGAGGAGGCTGTCTAGTGTCTCATATTGTTCCAAGACCTCCTCTTTTTTCGGCCCTGCGAAATAGATATAGCTATGATTAACAGTCTCATTCGGTAGAATCCGAAACTTGTTTGTTTGTACCGTAACCATAAAGTCACCCTGTTCTGCCTTTCCATTGGTGAGCATTCCCTGGGCATCAAATGCCTGAGCATTCATAGATGCTATCAAATCGCCGGATGAGGGTTTCAAAATTGTGGAAAAATACTTATTCGTTGATCCAGCCCAGATAATACCTACTGATTCATTCCTGGAAGGGAATTCCTTAGGCGCAGTTCTCAGCAATTTCGTCCTTTTGTTTCCCAGAGCTACGCCCGTCACAGCTGCCATGTCAGCAGAAGGTTCGCCTTCGCGGGTAATCATAGAGGACGCAACTATGCTGTATGACGCCGATACTTCAGCATTCGTATCATTTTTCAAGGCGATATCCATGTTTATGTTGTATTTACCAGGTGGTAAGGATATCGTTTTGATCAGACTGATTCCTTCTTCCACCCTGGTGGTAAATACGACCTTGTCTCCGCTTTGTTCAAGGATATTATACCGCTGTCCCTGAAAGTTTGTTTTTTGAAGGATCGTATCTATAGCGATAGGACGATATTGCGTATTAACATCATCCTCTAGTAAATCCAGGGTATTTTCTGCTTCTGGATCTTTGAATTGTTTAAGCTGAATAGATCTGAGCGCTGCTCCTTCATTCGTCAACGCGATTTTTACGAGTTCGTTTTCAATGACGACTTCTTGCAGTGGAATATCCATTTGGGGTTGCATCACAGATTGGGTTGGTTGAACCGGCAAAGGAGCGGGGGCTTCGTCGCCCTTTCTTTCCCGGGGTTTTTCTGAAACAACCGTTTCTTGTACTTCTTCGGTAACTTTATCCTTTTTGGGTGAGAGCAGGGGTAATATGAAGGGATAATACAGCAACATGATCACCCCGCAAGCAATCATAGCGATAAGCGCCTTTCTATCCATCAATTTCTTTTTGGTTCCTCCGGTAATTCAGCCTCATCAATAAGCATAACAGGAATATCGTCTCGTATGGGATATTGCCGTCCACACTTTGTACACACAATCCTATCGCCTTCCAGCCGGACATCTGTCTTACAAAGTGGGCATGCGAGAATATCTAATAATTCCTTCGTGATCATAATCTATGGTAAAATCTAAAAACTGCGTTATACAACTTCCTGATTACACACCTGGCAAAATTACTGCAAGGTTCAAATGCTAACAAACTAACTCACTAATTTCAAATTAAAACTACGATTCATGATGAAACCGTGATTCTTTAATTTCACTGCTATCTAGCAAGTTACCGCATGGGAATGCAGACATATCTGGATATCCGCATAGTTTGCGGGTTGCTCAATCTTTATCCTGTTGAGACGAACCAGCTCCAGTAAGGCCAGAAAGAATCCAATAATCCGTCTCCTTTCCTTTATTCCAACAAAAAGGTCTGTAAAAGATACCGAAGTATGGAGATGCAGCCTTTCTAAAACCTCATTCATATATTCCTGTATTGGCGTATCATCGTAAGTTACTTTGGCGGATACATCAAACAATGTTTGCTTCATGAGTTGGGAAAATCTTTGCAAAAGATCCCACACACTTATACCCTCAAGCGGCAACTCCTCATCTTCCTTATCGGTTGTTTCGATGGAAAAGTCCTTGTGTATTCGGATGCACTTTTTTTCCCACTCGGCAGCCCGCGCAGATAAAATAAACGTACTTTCCTTGTACCGCTTATATTCCAGCAGTTGTTTCACCAGAGATGTCCGCGGGTCTTCTACCGCCTCTTCGTCATCCTTGGAATCTGTACGGGGAAGAAGCATATACGACTTAATATACATGAGCGTGGCAGCCATCACCAAAAAATCCCCGACAATATTCATGTCCAGGGTTTGCAATGCCTCCACGTATTGTATGTACTGGTCCGTAATCCGGGCGATGGGAATATCGTAGACATTAACTTCTTCTCTACGGATCAAATACAGGAGCAAGTCAAGTGGTCCGTTATACATATCCAGGTCTACTTTGTATTCATTTGTCATTTCTTTTGCAATGCAGAAAAAAGGATGGGAAGGCTAATCTCCGCTATAATTATAAACCCGTAAACAACCTGAGAAAATATTGTATTGGTGGCCCGAGTATCATGCTGAAAATTGAGATGTTTCCATAATTTCCCATGATGATTAGCCCCAGCAGGATAAATGGGCTGTAGCGCTCGATCTCTTTATATTTCTGCGCCATTGGATAGGGTAATAAACCCTCCAGGATATGGGAACCGTCCAAAGGAAATAACGGTATCATATTAAAAAATGCCAGCGAGAGATTCATCATAATTCCCAATATGAGCAAATTATATAAAACGGTGGATACGTTCATCGGTATGAACGGCGCTTTACGCAATAGTTGAAAGATCACACCGAACAAAAGTGCGGAAACAAAATTGGCGGCGGGACCTGCAAAAGATACAATTACGTTGTCCCTGCGGGGGTTCCTAAAATTATGGGGATTTACGGGGACAGGTTTGCCCCACCCAAAATGGGCGAAGACAAAACATAAAGCCCCAAGGATATCAATGTGCGCTAGTGGATTTAATGTCAACCGCCCCTGCAGTCTTGCCGTGGGGTCGCCAAACTTATTGGCCGTCCAGCCATGGAAATACTCATGAATGGTTAGCGCATACAGAATCGCGGGAATCGATATAAATAAATTATTGAAGTTCACAATATACAGGTTCTCCCTTAGTTTAAGCCGTGAGCAAGAGCATCCTAACACAATGGGAATACATTGTCAAGTTCAGAACATTGAATTGATTTTTTATTCCTCACGAAGCCGTTCTTTTCTCTTGAATGTTAACGGAATGGCCACTATAATCAACGAAATTGCGTATGGAAATTCACCATTTTCACTTCAACGGTGCATGACGTGTGGGATGCAAAATAACGTGACGAGAGAAGAACCTTTATCTGATATTGACTTTGCAAAGGATGTGCTGTTTCTCGAATCGGAGGCGATAAAAAATCTGATCAGCCGCCTCGATCATGATTTTCAAAAAGCAGTTGATTTAATCTTTACCTGCAAAGGCCGGGTCGTAGTTACGGGTATTGGAAAGGCAGGAATTGTTGGCCAAAAGATTTCGGCAACACTGGCCAGCACGGGAACCCCTTCATACTGGATTCACTCGTCAGAGGCGAGGCATGGCGACCTTGGACGCATCGTTGCGGATGACATAGTTTTGGCGCTTTCTAACAGCGGAGAAACGGAGGTCGTTACCCTCTTGCCCTTTGTGAAACAGATTGGGGCAAAGGTGATTGCTATTACAGGAAATAACAAATCTTCTCTGGCCAAGCACAGTGACGTTGTTCTCAACATCGGAAAGATTGAAGAGCCGTGCCATTTAGGTCTTGCCCCATCGGCAAGCTCAACTGTTATGCTTGCTCTTGGTGACGCCTTAGCCCTGACGATATTTAAAAAGCGGGATCTGGGTAAAGAGGATTATGCCTTCTACCACCCAGGCGGTGATCTTGGCAGGAAATTGCTTACCGTAGAAATGGTCATGCGCAAGAACGAAGAGAACCCCATTGCCGGTGAAGATATGCCTTTATTAGACGTTCTTACGATTATGACGGAAACAGCGGGTAAACCAGGCGCCGTGAGTATTGTTGATAAAGAGAACAAACTCGTAGGATTTTTTACTGACGGTGACCTGAGAAGACATTTGCAAAACGGCATATCAGTTTTGCATTGCAGTGTGAAAGAGGTTATGACGCAGTCACCCAAGGTCATCCATGCCCGCTGCTTGGTCGCTGAGGCATATAAGATACTAAAAGATTACAAAATCGATCAAATTCCCGTGGTTGACGATTCCAACAAACCCATCGGAATCATAGATGTGCAGGATTTGCTGGAGGTTGGATTTTGAATTCGTGAAAAATATAAAAATCGTTATTATTGATGTCGACGGCGTTTTAACGGACGGCACCATTTATATTGATTCCCAAGGGTGTGAAACAAAGGCATTCAGCGTGTTAGACGGCACCGGCATCTCGTACCTCCATCGTGCTGGTATCAAAACTGCCATTATCAGCGGAAGAAATTGTAATGCTGTAACCCATCGGGCAAAAGAATTGGGTATCGGGGATGTTTATCAGGGGATCAAAAACAAATTAGATGCTTACAGACAGATACTAGGAAAATACGCACTCCGGGACGAAGAAATATGTTATATCGGCGATGACCTGATAGACCTCCCCATACTTTACCGCGTGGGATTTTCCGTTGCAGTCGCCAATGCCGCACCAATCGTTAAACGCCAATCTGACTATGTTACAAAGGCAAGAGGTGGATATGGCGCCGTAAGAGAGGTTGCAGAAAAGATACTCAGATTTCAGGATAAATGGCACCTCATCATGGAACGATATCAAAAACCTCCCGAAAAGGAAAGGAGATAAAAAATCATAATTATAGTCCACCAACGATTTCCTGTTCCCATGTACCCGATTTATTGGTGGCATAAGAGAAGGAATACTATATCAAGCACTCTACAGCGGCTATTGCAACCTTTATCGCATTTTCCTCCCCGGTCTTAAGAGACTCTTTGGTTATCTCCCCTATGCCTACCCGATTCACCACCCCTGTTATACACCCTCCTCTGAGACCCATTGAAGCGGTAAGGGTTAAGATGGCTGACGATTCCATCTCGTAATTTAACACATGCAGCCTCTGCCATTCTTTCGTTGCCCCCTGAAATCTTCTTAATACATACTTTGAGAATGAATCGTATCGTTCCTCGCCTGGATAAAATGTATCAGAAGATGCCGTTACACCTACATGGTACCTCACCGTTGTTTTTTTTGCCCCTTCAATAAGGGCATTAAGTATCTCATGGTGGGCAACTGCAGGATATTCAATCGGTGCATAATGGGTTGATGCCCCGTCAAGACGCACAGAGCCAGAGGTGATTATCACATCACCGATATTGATATCCTCCTGGATGGCCCCGGTTGTCCCCACCCTAAGGAATGTGCTTATCCCCAGTTGTGCCAGCTCGTCAATAGCTATCGATGCGGATGGTCCGCCTATGCCCGTAGAAGTAATGAGGAGCCGTCTTCCCTTTATCTCAGCCAGATAGGTACAAAACTCCCTCTTCCATGCTAACTTCTCATTGCGTGTCCCATAAATCTTTGAGATTGTTTCGGCGATAATTTGAGATCTGAAAGGGTCTCCTGGCAGCAACGCAATCTTTGCGCCTTGTATCTTTTCGTTATCAAGGTCTAAGTGATATACAGAGTTCATAGCGTAATGTACATGGTGATTGTTATAGTATTATCTTGTAAAATCTTCTCTTTTTAGTAAGTTTTTTACAACCTTCTTCTCCCCCTATTCCAAGGGAGATTTGGTTGCGGCTTTGCTGTGATATGGATAGTAGTTGAAAAAGATAACAGGTTTTTATAAAGGAGTCAAATGCCAATTTTATATAGAGGTGAGCACAGGAAATTCGCAGAAGTGTGTCTGGACACATGAAAAGCCATACGTTACAGTTTATTGGGAGGAACGGCAATGGCAGTATTATCCTGACCTTGGAGACAGTCGGAGAGGACAATAATACGGGTTTCAATCTCTATCGTTCCAGACGCAGGAACGGTGCTTATATTCAGGTCAACAACGTACCCATCAATGCAAATGGCAATGCTGTTGCTGGCGCTATTCATAGCTTTGTGGATATCCCCCCAGGGCGCGGTATATACTATTATAAGCTGGAAACCATAGATGACAATGGGGTAAACATTATACTTGGCCCCATAAAGGCGAAGACAAGATCAGGAAATATGCGACCTACCGGCATTAATGGTTCTTGAAAAAACTCAAAAGTAATGATGTTTTTCTGTATTAACATAGGTGCGTATTGCAATACGCACCTACCATAAAAGGCATTTTCCCTTTAATCAGGCATATCGTTAGTTATTTTCGAATCAGAATTAAAGATACGTGTTGAATTCCACCACTTACGTTTATTTTTAACATCACTAGCTAAATATCCCAAAAAATTTAGTTTATTAAGTATCTATCCTCAAGCATCTTACTGACCACAACAGGGCATGGCATTATAGTTGCTTTATCCTAACTTGATGTATAAGATGTTTTCGTTTTATTTATGCGGGTTTTGGGGAGACACGGACAAACTTACAGACTGGGTCAAATGAAAAAATTTGTCTATATACAGTATTTATTGATGAAACGAGGCTCATATATGGTATAATTTCCTACGAATCAAACATCTTCAATAGAACCAAGGAGGTATACCATGTCATACAAAATAGGGAAT
>JAUQXU010000496.1 GCA_030837935.1 Candidatus Brocadia sp. | reverse complement strand
TGCCTGCCAGGGTTTCTTTTTCAAACTTTTTTGTCAAAGAACAGTTTCATTTGGCACAGTCTGTAGGCTTCATCGAATATTTTGGGGATCAACCGAGCTTCAGAGTACGTATCACCCCTACTGGACTAGGCTTTCTCTCTTACGTCAGAGGTGAATACCCCCTTACCTACGACAAAATGAGACTGTAACCGATCGAAAAGCTTTTACGGAATGGGGAAAAACATGAGGACGGGTCTTGTAATCACGCCTTCTGCCTAACTAGGCCATTCCAGCGGACGGGGGGGAAAAGCACCACTCGCCGTTGAATTTCAACACTAGCGGCTGAAAATAGGCATAGATTAAGTCATCTAACAAACTGGTGGTGTCGAACATCCTCGTGACGATGGATACTATTAATCAAAATTTTTTTGTTGTAAAAAGCTCTCAATAGTTGTTATGTTGATTTTTGTATAATTAGTGAAATCATAAATTTTGTGTCTTATGCGAAACAGTTTATAAGGAGGAAAAAATGAATAAAAAGATTACTTTTGAAAAAAACAACTTTAAAGGTGTTTTGTTACCCAAGGAATTTACCGCAGATATTCTGGTAGAGGGAAACAATATCAGCGGGGAACCGTTTGTTGCCCTTAACACGAATGCAGGATTACCCTACGTGAAAGATTATTATGTGCGGTGGGGAAAACCCGTGGGAAAGGATGAGCCTTCCGGCGTGATCCTGTTTACAGTACGGTTCGAAGATGAGATATTAGAGAACAATAAACTTAAGGGGTCACTCTCCGTAAATCTTTACGTACAGGGAGCCACAAATTACATAATAAATTGGC
The DNA here is from genome assembly GCA_030837935.1 of Candidatus Brocadia sp. Classification (GTDB taxonomy): domain Bacteria; phylum Planctomycetota; class Brocadiia; order Brocadiales; family Brocadiaceae; genus Brocadia. Next base: position 2,436 of record JAUQXU010000496.1, on the reverse strand, counting down.
ATTAGCAATTAAAGTTTTAGATTTTCAGAGCATCAGTAGTTCACGGTATTGATACTTGAGGTCATCCCTTGCTATCTTTGATTTTTTGATGAATCGAATTCTTGAAAAAATCAAAGGGGGGGCTTCTCACGGATGACCCCCTTGATTCTTTAGGTGCTGTTAAGCGTGACTAAACCACCATCATTGTCTTCGGGTTTCCGGGGTGTAGTGCGCTTGAAGGTAGGCAATAATCTGCTTCGTTTCGTCCTCCGGGATAAGAGCACTGTATGTATTGATCATTTTATAAACCGCATCTTCCCACGTGGCAGCCGGAAGCGGGGGCTGCATGGTAATGTACGTAACGCTGTGACACAAGTTGCAGTAACCCTGTATAATCTCGCGACCTTCACCCGAAGCCAAATCTGGGGTATAAAGGGGATATGTCCCTACATTATAAATTGAGTCTAACGATTGTTGAATAGAATCGGGCTGAATGATGCTGTGCAAAGTTCCTTTACTGTATTGACCACTGCGAACCAGACCGGGAAGACCGGTTTTGGCTAAAACAGGCTTATTCAAGGCGATTACAAGAAACCCTATGAGGATATATATTATCTTTTTCATCCTAGACCTTTCTATGATCAGCAATCAAAATAAATATTGTCTAAATCTTATTTCTCATTAAGTTATGCACGAACACGGAAAAACAAATTTTGCCCATGCCACCCAGAAAGCCGCATAAATAAAACGAAATTCCTATGTAATTAAACTACTGTGCTACATCCACCATCACTTCCTGTCGTTCAATCTTATTCCACAGGTAACCTTTTGGATTCCAGACCCCTTCGTCAGGTTGAACGTTACCTTTTTCATCGGTTGCCCGGACTGCAAGTACATAGTTACCGGTACGTTTCGGAATCCAGATTGATTCCCATGTGCGGAAAGAGTACCGTCCGTAATCTTCTCCAAGCTTTGCCTTACTCCAGGTAGCGCCATCGTCATCAGAGAAGTCCACATTAACTACACGTCCAGAGCCGCTGAAGGCAATGCCTTGCACACGTATCGGCATTTCTAACGGAATTTTGCCCGATCCATCAGGAGTGATAATAAACGAGCGGATAGGCATCGTCCCGACGGGAACCATTTTAACCCGACCCTCCTTGACGTCCTTTGGGGTCGTGTTACCCCGGGGCGTATCAGGAACACAATATGTCTTCGTCATCCAGAAATTCGTGTCAGGTTTGTCCAATACCCGAATCCAGGTTAAGGCCTTGGTCCAATACGTCGAGAATTTGCCCGGGACCACAAGACGAACAGGGAAACCGTTCAGCATGGGAAGAGGCTCGCCATTCATCTCATAAGCCACAATGGTTTCATTAATAACCGGGTCATTCAAACTCAGGGATTTCAGATACCTGTACGAGACACTATCCTTTAGTCCACGTCCCTTTTCCAGCCCCTCAAACTGGACCTGCACCGAACCTGTCTTAACCCCGGCAGCATCCAGTAAATCCGTGAGGCGAACTCCCGTAAAGAGGGCGTTGCCCATAGCCCCATTCCCCCATTGAGCGCCAGGCACACGAGGCTGGAATCGACTTCGGCTATTACCGGAACACTGGTTGACTGCTGCAATAGAGACGGACTTGAATCGCTTCATGAGGTCGGACATGGTTAAAGCCATCGATTTTTCAACATACCCTTCCACAAAAAGTCGCCACTCGGAAAGGTTCACGGCATTCGGGATACCTTCCAGATGCCATCGCACGTAAAATGCGGCATTGGGGGTGAACGGAGTAAGGAAATAGTGTCGGGGAGTTTCAAGCTGGACCGGTCGATCAGTGATCTGGATCAAGGGAAGCTTTTGTGGGTAAACAACAAATGGGCCTACCGCTCCCCAGTAAGGGTTGGCATCAGGTCCGGTAAAGCCCGGCATCTGCTGAATAGCCTGACCCGAGACCTGGGCCAAAGCCAATGGCAACTTACTCAAGCCCAACAGGGCAGCTCCACCTCCAATCATTTTGATTAGAAACCTGCGTGACACCACTTTTACTTTTTCTTCTGACATCTTATCGCCTTTCTCTTTATCTCAGAATTATGGGAGACGTCTTTAAGCAAATTTGAACAAAAAATATTTTTTATACTTTGTGACGGCCTAAGATATCGACTATTTTCTATCAAAAAAACACGGCGCTGATAAAGCCGATCACGGCGCCAAAAACCCCTCCCCAAACGACTAGCCAGCCCAGGTGTGTACGCATCATTTCCTCAACGATTTCCTTCACCCGCGGTGGTGTAAGTTCGTTTACGGTAGCATCCACCATAGAAGCGATTTTGGACCGGAATATTTCAAAATCAGTCTCTTTCTGCAGAACAGAGGCTACATCAATATTACGCAAAATCTCGGATGCCTGTCTTTCAAATTCCTTTTTAAATGGTTCACGCATGGGCTCAATGACC
>JAUQXU010000495.1 GCA_030837935.1 Candidatus Brocadia sp. | reverse complement strand
TTGGATGAAGTTGACGCAAAGACCATGAAATCAAAACTATTAGAAGGATTATATTTTGCCGGAGAGGTGTTGGATGTCGACGGCCCAACTGGGGGGTTTAACCTCCAGGCAGCGTTTTCCACAGGGTATCTTGCCGGGGATTCGATGGATTAGAAACCACAAAATCATTTTTTTAGTTGATATATTGAATTATTATGATAGCTTGCTGCCATTCTATTTGGGAACACAAGTATCAAGGAACTCAGTTTCGCGGAAGGGGAAGTATTGTATACGAAATTCGGATGTAGCTATAATTTTCCTCGAAACAAAGTTTCTCGGTCAGATGCGGCCAGAAACAGAGCATGGGAACGAGTTGAAAAAAGCTGTGGTTGTAGAGCGAAGAGCCCCTTCGCTCTACATTAAAACCGTACAGGAAATTTCTTTTTATTCATGCGGGTTCCCTCTGTGATGGTGTGGGAAGATGGTATGTCTGGAATCGGGTTTAATAGAGTCGATATATATTGTATTTTATAAAAGGCATGGTATTATAGATAACATTGTTTTAGAGTCTCTTTATGGTTACTTTAAGAAGAAAGGTGATAGTGTAGAGCAGATGGATAATGTGGGAACAACGAAAAACAGGGATATTCAAGAGTATTCTCAGCCCTGGTTCAAAGATGGCTTGAGATTTGAATGTCAGCGATGCGGCAGATGCTGTCGTGGTGAACCTGGCGTGGTATGGGTTAATAAAAGAGAGATTGAAGAAATATCAGGATTTCTGGGTATTTCAAAAAACGCATTTGCTAAAAACTATTTGAGGAGCATTAACGACCGATTCAGCCTCCTGGAGTATAGTAACGGTGATTGTATTATGTACGATAATGGTTGTAAGATTTATGATCAAAGACCCTGTCAGTGCAGGTCGTTTCCATTCTGGAGACCGAATCTTGAAAACAGGACTGAATGGGAAAAAGTGAAAAAGACCTGTCCCGGCATAGATAAAGGGAAATTGCATACTCTTAAGGATATAGAAGACAATTTAAGGATACATGAAAGACGTTTTGGCTAATATAACAATGGTAGAACGGTTAGACGTAAATATCCATTCAGAATTAGGAAGAATCTATCAGCTGTTGGAAACAGAGCTGGCTCAACTCAATCCGGGTTGTAATCAGTGTGGAACGTGCTGTAATTTTACCACATTTGACCATATTCTTTATGCAAGTAGTATAGAAATCAATTATATTACTCGGAACGTGGAAGTGCCGGATTTTAACGTTGCAGACAATGTTTGTCCTTTTCTGAAGGATAATAAATGCAGCATTAGAGACTTTCGAACGCTTGGATGTCGCGTTTTTTATTGTAATCCTCATTACAAAGAAGTTTTAAATGACGTATATGAAAAATATTATCAAAAGATAAGAGATTTACGTGAGAAATATACTATTCAATGGAGATACCTACCTTTTCTCAACCAACTTGATGAGTTCAAATCAAAGACAACGGCTGCCACTTGACAATCCTGGCCCACCTCGTTTTAACCTTCGAATCACAGGAGAAAAAGTTTGACTTGTTTTGTAAAAGCATTATACTTGCGATTAGTGAGACTCAGTTTCAACTGGTTTGTTGGTACATAATTGGGGATCATGGTTTTATTATGGGAAAAACATATTTTTTGTAAGTTTTTGTTCATCAAAAAAACAAACAATAGTATTTGTTATCTTTAAGAACAGGATCGAGCGGATGTCTGTAGCTGATATGAATACCTATAAGGTTGCCCTGGTGGGAAACCCAAATGTCGGAAAAAGTGTGATATTTGGTTTATTGACAGGAAAATATGTGACTGTTTCAAACTATCCAGGCACAACGGTAGAGGTTTCCAGAGGCATGTGCAAAGGGCTGGACGGTGGAATTGAAATTATCGATACACCGGGGGCAAATAGTCTCATCCCCCTTTCAGAGGATGAGAGTGTCGCAAGGGATATGCTTTTAGAGAAGTACAAGAAGCATATCGTCCAGGTGGCGGATGCAAAGAATCTTCGTCGTGGTTTACTGATTACCTCACAACTTGCAGAGATGGGACTTCCTGTTGTACTGGTGTTAAATATGTGGGATGAACTCTTAGACAGGGGTATGAATGTTGATGTAGATGTATTGCAAGAAATTTTGGGTGCGCCGGTCGTGAAAACTATTGCGACACATAGGGTAGGAATAAGCGCACTGTTTAATGCTATACCCATTGCAAAAATACCCAATCTTCATATTGATTACGGGAGCTTAATCGAAGAAGGCATTTCAAGGATATTGAAAATATTGCAGGGTAATACGACAGTGAATGAACGAGCTCTGGCTATAATGCTTTTATCAGGCGATGAGGCCCTCGAAGAAAAGTTACGACATAAACTCACAGACGGTTCACTTGCTGAAATTAAACGCATTCGAGATGGTATTCAAAGCCATTTTAGCAATCCGTTGAGTTACGTGATTAACATCAAACGGGCAAATTTTATCGATGCGTTGGTTGACAAAGTGACGCTTACCATCAGGAAGGAAAAAGAAACACATCCAGTTGTGAGGGGTATATTTTTTTACTTTCTTGTACCATTGGTCTCTTTTTTCATGGGGTATAAGCTCACGGCATTATTGATGTATCTTGTTTCATCTCAACTTCCGTCCGGTAGTATTTTGGTCCTTATCACGCCTCTTGCTGTCGGTGGTATATTATCTCTATGGTCATCACTGTACCTCTATGTGAGAGAATACAAAGCAAAGGTTACGATTGCGGAGATATTGGGGCGTATTACCATGCATCCGATAGCAGCTTTTCCTTTGTTGATTATTATTTTGTGGATTATTTATAAACTCGTGGGGGAGTTTGGGGCAGGAACGTGCGTTGATTTCTTTGAAGAGAAGGTGTTTGGCCGCTCTTTAATACCTTCGGGTGGTTTTGATTTACGTGTATATATTCCGTTTATTGAAAAAACTTATGTATTTACCCATGTAAACTTCGATGGATTTAATTATTATTTTGGACTGCTTGCACAGAAAGTGATAAGCAAGGACAATATTATATTTGAATTGTTTTTGAATGAACAATCCGGGTTAGTACGAGTGGGGCTTACCTATGCAATTGCCATTGTTTTCCCCATCGTTGGGTTTTTCTTCCTGGCATTTGGCATTATGGAAGACAGCGGTTATCTTCCGCGTCTCGCTGTTATGGTGGATAAGATATTTAAACGCATAGGGCTTAACGGAAAGGCCGTTCTTCCTATGGTGCTGGGTCTGGGATGTGATACCATGGCGACCCTGACAACCCGTATCCTTAATACAAAAAAGGAGCGGATTATTGCCACCTTGCTGCTGGCGCTGGCAATTCCGTGCTCTGCACAATTGGGGGTTATTTCAAGTGTGTTGGGAAGGGTTTCGGGGATATATTTTGCTATATACGTTTTTGTCATTTCTATACAGCTTCTCCTTGTTGGTTATTTGTCGTCCAAGGTCTTGCCAGGAGCTCCTTCTGATTTCTTAATGGAGATACCTCCGTTTCGGATGCCTAAGCTATCGAATATCTTTATCAAGACATTTTATAGGGTCCATTGGTTTTTAAAGGAGGCCGTACCTTTATTCATGCTGGGGACCCTTGCATTATTTGTGGCAACAAAACTAGGGATACTCTCTTTTGTGGAGAGGATGGGTACGCCAATTACCCGGAATTTTTTGGGACTCCCTGCAGAAACGACGCATGGGTTTATCCTGGGATTCTTACGAAGGGATTATGGCGCAGTGAGTATCTTTAAGACGTTAGAAGAAAAGGGAGGGAGTACTGGCATCGATCCCAAACAATTATTGGTTTCTTTGGTTGTGATTACGTTATTTATTCCCTGCCTGGCCAATTTTTTAGTGATGATCAAAGAGCAAGGGGTAAAGAATGCATTTTTCATGTTTGCATTTATATTACCATATTCTATACTTATCGGTGGCATTTTGAGGGTTATTTTACAACGGTTTTAATGGATGCAGATACGAGGGAAGATTATATCCATTTCAGACAACGTTGCAGAAGTATGTATTATCAGAGAAAATACTGCGTGTGGAAGTTGTTCGGCCTGTCCGAAGAAGATAGGCATACGGGATATTATAAAAGTTGCTACGATAGCCGGAATTCAGATTGGACAGGAGGTTGTACTCCACGATACCAAAAATTGGTTTACGAAGAATAAAATTGTATTTGCACTGCTTGCCTTTGTATCAGGAACCATCATGACAGAATTACTATCAAAGATCATATCATTCGGCGCTTACCATATACAGGTTGGCTTGTTCGGCGGTGGTTTGACAATGGTGATGATGATGGTTGTATTATGCGTTAGGAGGCCACGATATCTTTTTAAGATAAATAGGATAAAGTTAGAGGAAGGAGGAAAGACTGAATTATGACCGAGCCCAGCCAGGAAGAAATTCTGGAATTGATATGGACAATGGAAGAGGAAACGAAAAGAGTTGAAAAAGATTCATTAATAAATAAGATACCTTTTCCCACGGCAGAAGAAAAATTGAACGTCCTCGTTAACGAGGACTACGTGAAAATAGTGGACAGTAGAGTAGAGCTTACCAAAAAAGGTAGGGCAGATGCCCGATTAGTTATCAGAAGGCACAGGCTTGCAGAAAGGCTGCTAAACGATGTTTTAGACGTAAAAGAAGATGCCATGGATTCCAGCGCATGCAAGTTTGAACATATCCTGGATGAGGAAGTTACTGCCAGTATATGTGCATTGTTAGGACATCCGGTAACGTGTCCCCATGGAAAGGCTATCCCGCCGGGCGCGTGTTGTGAAAAGGTGAATAAAGATATAAGGCCTGTTGTAATGCCGTTATCGGAATTAAAGGCGGGAGATAAGGCAAAAGTATCCTACATCGTGACAAAATATCATGGACGATTAGACAGACTTTCTTCTATGGGTTTATTGCCCGGCGTTCAAATTCGTCTTCATCAAAGGCAACCAACGTATGTTATCCAAATGGGTGAGACACAAATTGCCTTTGACAGCGCTATTGCGCGTGATATTTACGTACGTCTTGTATAATCTTTGTTGAAATGACGACTTCGATAAGGGCATTTCATATCCTCACATCTATTCCACGAATGATTTCCCGCCATATCTGTTTTGTTTAAAATTTCTACAAGAGTACAAAAAACACACAATGCTATGTTTTCATTCTTCGTATTTTTAAAAACGAAGAAAATTAAATAATCATACATGGACAATGAATATTCAAGTTAGCATGGACAAGCAAAGTTTGTCTATGCCACCCCGAAACCCGCTTAATTAAAATGAAAATTCCTATACGGTCAAGATATTTTAACGGTATATTTCACGATTACATGTATGTATTTCACGCATATTGTGGAAATTGACCTTCATGAAAAACAGCATGAAATAACAAGGCATATTATTTGCTCTAACCTATGATACAAATTCGATGCTAAAAATTGGTCCAGCATAAGAACGTTGTTTTGCACTTGTTCGGTAAATGTGTAGCTGTATATATTGAATAGGAAAAATCCTGGTTGTAGGTAACATTAATTTTGTAGGGAGTTTGAGATTATGGATCCAGGCGTACTGATTGGAATAATAATTGGTGGTGCACTAATTCTGGTATCTATCATATTTGAAGGTGGTGCTTCTGCCATACCAGGGTATATTAATATGCCGGCGATCCTGATTACTGTTGGGGGCACACTGGCAGCAACTATTATAAGGTATCCAATTCCCATGGTAATCGGTGCAATCGGTGTAGTGAAAAAGAGCGTCTTCGTAAAGATTGGGGTGGCTGAGGAAATAATTAAGCATTTGGTTGAGTATTGCAAGATTAGTCGTCGTGAAGGTCTTTTAGGCTTGGAAAAGGAAATTGAAAAGATCAATGACGAGTTTATGGTCAAGGCAATACGATTATTAGTGGACGGTTCTGACTCGGATACGCTAAGGGGTATTCTGGGGACAGAAATTGATAATGTTCGACAAAGACACGTAACGGGCAAGGGTATTGTTGAGTTTGCAGGCACCATATTTCCTGCCTTTGGAATGATTGGGACTGTATTGGGGCTTATTGCAATGATGAGAAAACTCGATGACCCATCACATATCGGGGAAGCTATGGCTGTGGCCTTTATCGCCACTTTTTATGGTGTTACCTTTTCCAATCTCGTCTTGTTGCCCCTTGGTGGCAGGTTGGATACCTTAAGCAAAAAGGAACTTTATTTAAAGGAAATAATCGTGGAAGGAGTTATATCTATCCAGAAAGGCGATTCTCCTATGATAACAGAGGATAAACTGAAATCCTTTTTGCAGCCAACGGTGGCGAGCAAATTGTCCGCAGGTTCTAAAGAAAAGGAAAAATCATAATGAGCGACGATGGCGGTTCTTCGGGAGGTCACGGCGGCCCCGTATGGCTACTTACCTACTGTGATTTAATTACGTTACTTGTAGCCTTTTTTGTAATGATGATTAGTTTTGCTACGATCAATGTAAATAAATACAAAGAGGATATTCCAAAGATTGAGGAATCTTTTGACCCAGGTAGTTGGTCTGAACGCAATAGTGGTTTCTTTGATGAGGGTATAACGGCAACGAGTGAAAGTCCTTTTGCTGGCACGGGAGAATTTTTATTGAAAGGTGGTAAAAAGCCATTAGAAACAATCTATGAAAAAGATTTTGGCGTATCGGAAAACATGCAAAAGGATGAGCACGATGAAACTGAAAATTTGATAGATTCTGAAGAGCTATATAATTACTTATCAAGCTTTGTTGGCCAAAACGGCTTATCTAAACATTTCCATATCGAAGATGTAAAAACAGGATGTAAGATAAAAATTCCTATAAATTTGTGCTTTGCAAAGAATGATTCTGCAGTAAAAAGAGAGGCGCATGAAATATTTAATGCGTTAGGCGCTGCATTGAGAATGATGCGGGGTAAAATTGTAATCGATGCAAACGTGAGAAAGGTTACGGAGATGCAGGGAGAATTTTCAAAAAAGGTTGATTTGTCAGTGGAGAGGGGGGCTAATCTTTGCGATTATTTTGTAATGAAAGAAAATATAGCGCCACAAAGGATTGCGATATCCGGATATCATGGTACAGATGTGTCAGAAGAAAATATGATTACAATTATGGTATTTAAAAAATGAGATTAATCATTCCTATAGATTTTTAAAAAAATGTCTTCAACTCCACATCAATCACATCATAAGAAGAAAAAATTACCTGATTCAGGCACCCCAGATTTGTTTTGGACATCGTATGGTTCGGTGATAACGATATTATTGGCTTTTTTTATCATATTTCAGGTTAATTTTACAGAAGAAAAGAAAAAAGAATTTATTGAAGAGTTTAAAAAATCAGTAAGCAGGAGTACGATAACCTTGGGTATGGGTGGGATACTGCCCGGCTGGAATGCGGAGGGGATAGAAGATATACGCAGGATGAAGTATGTTTATCCTGATAGCAATAGAGAAGCTATTGCAGGTAATGATAAGATCGATGTCTTTGATAAAGAAGAAGAGCAAATACCTGCAGCAGCTGTTCTTTACTTTGAGGAAAACGATACCAGTCTGTCTGCAGATGGGAAGCATGCGTTGAATAATTTGATCGATTTAATTGGCGAGAGGCCCTGTTCACTTGTTATAGAGGGGCATACGAGAAAAACTTTTATACCTTCAGAAGGATACAATAACAGCTGGAAACTTTCCCTGGATCGTGCAGAAGCAGTTGCCAGTTATCTTCACGATAAAGGTAATATTTCCTTTAAGAGATTAATTACAATTGGATATGGGAACAACAAACCCATGACAAAAGACATCAGGGGTGACCAATATAACGATCGGGTGTCTATAATCATCAATATATTGAAATAGCAGTTTTTCTTTTGAACTTGACAATCCCATACAGGTGTGATATTAATTCCTTTCCATGAAAATAATGCGAAATCTTTTGATAATGATCTTCATCGTGGGTGTTTTTCTCTGTGTATTCAATATCGATAAGAATACCAATGCCGGAACACACGAAGTTAAAATATTTGCAAAAAATAACCAGAAATCATCTCTTTTGCTCGCAAAAAAAGAGGAAGATAAAGACATAGTTATTTATAAAAAAGATATAATCATTCGTCCGGACGAGCTTAAAGCAGGATCTAAAAAAGATGCTGAAGAGTTCAAGCCTGTAGAACGACCGGTGTCAAAAAAAGAAGAAATGCCAGCGGAGGATACTATTGACAAGTATTTAAAAGAAGGGAAAAAATATGAGGCAAGAAATATCTTATCAGAATTATTTATTAATAAAAAAATACCAGAAAAGCAAAAAGAGATAAAGGAGCGGTTGGATAAATTGAATGAAGAACTCATCTTCTCACCTTTACCTTCCCCTGATGCCACGATGTATACTGTTCAACCAGGCGATGTCCTTGCGCGAATTGCGAAACGGTATAATACAAACTATGAACTGATTATGAAAATGAACGGCACGGTTCCCAAGCGCTTGAATATCGGTGACCAGCTAAAGATATTGTCTGGAAAGACAAAGATATTAATCAGTAAGAGCGACTTTACGCTGACATTGTTGCTGAACGAGCATTATGTGAAACAGTATCGCATTGCGACCGGAAGAAACAACAAAACACCGGTTGGTACATTTGAAGTAAAAAACAAAATGAAGGAGCCGGTGTGGTATTCACCGGATGGGGGAGTGTTTCCTTACGGACACAAAGAGAATATCCTTGGAACGAGATGGATAGGTTTCAAGGATAAACCAGATTTGCGTGGATATGGAATTCATGGCACGACACAACCAGAAACAATAGGCACAGAATCATCGAATGGCTGTATTAGAATGCTCAACAGTGACGTAGAAGAACTGTATGATTTTGTAACATTGGATACGGAAATTATTATTCAAAGGTAATGCGTGTACCGAAACGAGCCTCTCGAGAAGTATCTGGTCGATGCAGCCGCAGGAACACCAACCCCAGGCGGAGGAAGTGTTGCTGCTTTCGTTGGTGCTTTAGCAACAACGATGGTTTCGATGTCGGCAAAGTTCACTGTTGGGAAGGAGGAATTTAAAAAATACGATTCTCAACTGAAGAAGATACTTGAGGAGTGCGAAAAGAGCAGAGAAATTTTATTATCCTTGATGGAAGAGGATGTCAAAGTTTATGGTGAGGTAAATAAGGCATTTGAATTGCCAAAATCAACTGAAGCAGAAAAAAACAAACGATATGAAGCCATACAAAAAGCAACCATCCTAGCAACAACAGTTCCATTAAAAGCAACAATGTGTTGCATGTATGTATTAGAACAGACGCGAGCATTAGTAGATATTGTTAATCCGAATCTCATTTCTGATGTTGGGGTAGCGTGTTATTTGGCAGATGCTGCATTTCAATGTGCAAGATTAAATGTGGAAACAAACCTTGCGACCATTAATGATCAAAGTTTAGTCGAGAAGATGCAGGATGAGATAGGTCATGCTGAAAAGACGGTAAAAGGGGTTTTTAAAGAGATGAAAGAATGTGTTCTGGCAAAAATGAGAAGATAATCTTAGGATGGAATATTTGTTATGGAGTGGGAAATAAAAAGGCGGTCGAACGGCTGCATCCTTTGTAATAAGGTGTTCTCAGAAGAGGAGGAATATTATTCTGCCCTTTTTGATGAAAGTAACATCTTTATTCGCAAAGATTTTTGCAGCTCATGCTGGGATAAAGGTAAAGACGAGGGGCTTTTTTCATTTTGGAAAACGAAAGTGCCAAAAAAGGATAAATCGAGTCAACCAGTTATAAACATAGATGTCTTATTAGATGTATTTATGAGATTGGAGGGAAACGACGAAACCAATCAAAAAAATCTCCGATATGTGCTCGCACTTTATCTCATCAGAAAAAAGGTATTTAAATTAAAATCTCTTAAAAAGCAGGACAAAGAAGAGAGTCTTGTTCTTTATTATCCGAAAGAAGACCGAGAGTTCAATGTACTGAATCTGAATTTAAAAGAAGAAGAAGTTGAAGCCATTACAGCAGAAATGTGTCAACTCTTAAATTATCCATATCTAGACCACGAACTTCCCGTCGATACCATGTAAGCATCTAAATCGTTGGTTTTAAGATATTTAGCTATTTGTTAATAGCCCGTTCTCTTTGGTGATTATTGAGAAGCACTTGCTGATGCGCTTCCTGCTGTATTAAAGCTGCACGTTTCGCAATCTAACGCAATTCCCTTCGTTTTCTTGGCTTTTAATGCTGCTCGAAGTTTTGTTATCTGTTCTGCATCTATATTGCTTTTTCTTTGTAACGTTAATAATTTAACACGGATTTGTCTTGTCCTTCTAATACTTGGACACCTTGTTTTTATCATACCAACAGGACATATACTCACTATTTTCTTTTTGTTTACTTTTTTTGCCATAACGAAAAACACCTTTCTTAAATTAATTACACGATTTATCTTCGTTTTCTTGAATTAAATCGGGGAGAAGTTGCTTTAATGTCTCTTTTGCAGCGTGTTGTTCAGCCTCTTTCTTACTTTTTCCCCATCCCTTGCCATATTCATTACCTTTTATTAACACACTTATCTCAAATGACTTTCCATGGTCTGGCCCAATTTGTTGCAAGACCTGATAGCAAGGTGTAACACCATATTCTTTCTGGCTGTATTGTTGAAGGATAGATTTGTAATTCTTCTCGTGTTGGTCCTTGCAAACGATATCGACTTCTTTCTTTAAATGCTTTATCGTAAAATTATAAGCTGGTTCAAGGCCACCATCTAAGAATATTGCGGCGATAATAGCTTCAAATACATTTGCAAGTAAAGATTTTGGAAGAAAATTTCGGTCATTTAAACCTCTTCCTACGATGAGAAAATCTTTTAACTGCGCTTCTAAGCTAACTTTGGCAAGGGTTGATTGACTTACCACTACCGATTTTATCTTAGTTAACTCACCCTCGCTGCAATGGGATAATGTCTTATAGAGGTAATCGGAAATAATCATCCCCAATATTGCATCCCCTAAAAATTCCAATCGTTCATTAGAAAAATTATTTACCAATTTGCAGGAAGTATGGGTTAATGCCTTTTCAAGTACTTCTGTATTGTTAAAAAAATAACCTATTGCTAACTGACACTCACTAAGTTTTTCTGGATTGATGTGACTATTCGTTTGAAGTATCATTCTTTTGAAACTTCTTTTCTTTAAACAACATTGATTCTTCTATTGCGGTGTATTGTGTGGCAGCATCAATAAGCTCAATGGCTGTGCTGCGCCGGAAAGAGACAACCTCCACCCGGCACCCGTGCGCTTTTAACATTTCTACGAGAGGAGCAAAATCACCGTCCCCACTCACCAGTACCACGGTATCAAGCTTTGGCGCAATTGCGATAGAATCTATAGCAATACCCATATCCCAATCCCCCTTTGCCGTCCCGTCAGGTCTTAACCGAAGTTCTTTCGATTTAATCTCGTATCCTAAACGACTTAGTGCATCAGTAAAGCTGGATTGGTCCACATCTGGTTTTTGCACAACATATGCAATTGCGCGAATGAGATTTCTGTCACCTACAATTTCTAATAAAAGCTTACTATAATCTATTTTTGATTGGTGTAACGCCTTTGCTGAATAGAACATATTTTGGACGTCAACAAATATACCAATCCTTTGCTGGGATCCTTTAATTCGTCCACCTACCATGTATATCTTCCTTTCTAGTAAAGACTTAATAAATGAAGATTACATATAAGTACCTATAAAAATTTAAATATAAAAACAATTAAGAAAAAAAATAGGTAGGTTAAATAAATACTATAATAAATTCAAAGAACATAAGATAGCTATGACAAACTTCGTCGTAACATACCTTTTGGCAGAATATTAGAGCAACAGACAAATGTCGACCTCTGTTATTTTAACAACCTTTTATTGACAGTCAATAAAAAAAATTAAATAACTTAATTTTATTGACACTTATCGTGAATTCTGATAGATTTACCGATTAGTAGATAAATCTAAATGCTTTGTTAGCAATAACTAAACATAAAATTAAGAGAGATCGGGAATTAACTGAAATTTGCTATGGATATAGCTTATTTAAGGAAGGAAATTGATCGGTTGGATTCAAAGATTGTGGAACTTCTGAACCAAAGGGCTAAAGTAGTATTGAAGATTGGTGAGATTAAAAAACAAAATCGTGCACAAGTATATGCCCCTAGCCGGGAACAAGAAGTGTACTTTCGAATTACATCGCAAAATAAAGGTCCTTTAACGAACGATTGTTTAACGGCAATTTACCGTGAGTTAATGGCGGGTTCCTTAATATTAGAAAAGGCTATCAAAGTATCTTATCTGGGTCCAGAGGGTACTTTTAGTTATTTCGCTGCTAAGCAAAAGTTTGGTTCATCGGTTGAGTACGTTCCGGTAAGGGGTATCGATGATGTGTTTCGGGATGTAGCGGCGGGAAGAAGTGATTATGGAATTGTGCCAGTTGAAAATTCTACAGAAGGTGGCATAAGAGAAACATTAAATATGTTTGTGGAGTTTGATGTCAAAGTATGCGCCGAGATTATTTTGCCAATTCATCATAATTTAATGGCAAATTGTTCAAAAGAAGAGATTAAAAAAGTATACTCTAAACCGCAGATTTTGTCTCAATGTAAATATTGGTTGGCAAGTAATCTTCCTTATGCCGAGTTAATAGAAGTAAGTAGCAGTGCCGAGGCTGCTCATGTTGTTGCAGAGGCTGTAAAGACTGGAAAAGAGGGACGTCATTGTGCGATAATTGCTCATGGAGAGATAGCGCAGCAGTATGGTTTAAATATTCTTTTTAAAAACATTGAGGACAATCCAAACAACATAACACGGTTTTTTGTTTTGAGTAAAGAATTTGGTGTGCCGAGTACAAAGGACAGAACCGCAGTGATGTGTTACATAAAAAATCGTGCTGGGGCGCTATTGGAAGTATTGGAACCTTTTAAAACATACAATATAAGTCTTACAAATATTGAATCGTTGCCTACCAGAAAAAAAACGTGGGAATATTGTTTTTACTTAGATTTTGAGGGGCATGTATCAAATGAAACTGTTCAAAAGGCGCTTGGTGAAGTGTCTAAGAAATGCACCGATTTGAAGATCTTGGGATCATTTCCAAAGTGTGATTAAAAGGATATAACTCCAGGACAATGAAAAAAAAACCTTTTATCGTGGGAAATTGGAAGATGAATCTCACCCTTATGGAAGGGGTGGAATTTGCCAAATCATTGAAGAATGTTTTATGCGATGAAAGTGAGATAATTTGTGGAATTTGTCCACCCTTTGTTTTTTTGAAAGATATTTGCAGGGTATT
>JAUQXU010000494.1 GCA_030837935.1 Candidatus Brocadia sp. | reverse complement strand
CTTACTGCAAAGACATGTGTTAACATCTTCGGCAGTAAGGCTATCTTTTCATAAGCCGTTTAAACGGCTTATAAAGACCCTTTTACTTTGCGTCCCCTGATTGCTCAGGGTTTGCCTTTATCGTAATGTATTCTCTTAAATACTTAACATATTCCCTATCATTTAGTTCCACAAATCAAAAGTTTTTTATTTTTTTGAGGCAATTTTATCGTTAAGAGCCTTGAGAAATTTATCAATATCAACATTGTGCATCTTGGTCGCCATTTCTATACTTGCAACCCTGCCCATAGTCTTCCTCATAACCGGATTTGCCATCTGACTAAACCCAAAGTCAAGAAAAATTTGAAGCGTATCAGGATATTGATCTACAACATCAAAGACCTTTGTATCCTTTGTGACTTCGGTTAACTTCCCGGCTACCGATGGTTTGGTAACCTGTGTAGTATTCATGGTTTTCCATAAATTATAACCAAAAAGACCCAATGCTGCCAGTTCAAACCAACCAGATGTTCCCATAATCGCATAAAATAAAGGTTTCCCGCTGCTACCAACCAGTATTTGTGAAAATACCCTCAGAAAACAACCCGTATTTAACAGGACAAACGTGAGGGTTGATAATTTTAAGCTATACATGTCAATCCCTTTAAAAGTAGGAATCATTTTTGATGCATAACCAATAATCATCATGGTAATAAAACCCACAGTAACAGCGTGATTTAACGATCCATGAAACCTATGCTGCACGTCTGAACCATGCCCAAGGAATGGGATGATAAGCAGAATACCCGTGGTAACAATGAGCCAGATATATGCAGTGCGGATAGTCTTTGCGTAACTCCTGTCCATCACGACGTCTTGAAGTTCCCTGGTGGACCTTTCGAAGACACGCAGACCGTAAATGAACGTGATAATAGCGAAGGCTATGGGAAATGCGATGAATTGGGAAAGTCTGATTGCAATGATATTACGATCCGCAAACATATGCGCAATAAAATATATGGGGACTGATATATTCATAACCCAAAACGTCAAATTGACAGCCTTTTCCCTCACAGGCTTAATATCGAGAAAGGCAAATACCGTCCTGATATTGATAGCAAAGATAAACATAAATACAAAACCGAAGAGGTAGAGATGTACAAAAGGGCTAAAAATGGCCTTAGGAATTTCATAGGTAGTGTGTTTATACACATGCACCATCATTCCAAAATTTATGCATGCGGAGATAAGAAACCAGATAATCCCTGCCTTAAAAAATTTGTCAAATATACCAACCTTTTCTTTGCTGGATAATACAGTACTGAGAATAATACATGCAAATAAGGAAATCGAAATGATCTCAAGGATAGCAGACAAGGGGAGCAAGAATCTAATAGCGCCAAATGGCAGAGGTTGTAAGATTATTCTTAACGAGAGACCGCCGATAATGAAAGCATAACAGATATTTGTCAGATTCCTGTATTTGAGTTCAGTGTTTTTTACCCTCGGTATGATATATAAAGCAAAACCCATGATGCAAAGTCCTACCCAACCAAAGAGTTGCGCATGACCATGTGCCTGAATGAGTGAGTAATAAATCGAATTAAAATTTAATTTGATAGCAATGTAACTCAATATGATGGCACCAAATGTCACACCTACAGTAAGCGTGAGAATGATAGCCGTTTTAACAAACCGTTCATAAATCTTATCTTCTTCAAGCTTTGGGATTTCAATATGCTCTCCACCACCCTTTTCAACAGCCTCATTGAGTTCCTTAACGAGGGTATCATAATCAACCTCATGCGCCTTGGCAAAAAAGGCAATGGGCTCATTAGGCCCGCGAACTCCACCTGCTATGACAAGATTATATTTTTTGAATACTGTGAGTGTCTCTGGGTGAGATTCGATGAGGTCTTTGATTATCGTATTTCTATTTATCTCCATAACTCGAATATAGTAGCAAACCTTACTTGAAATTTTCAAGGAAATTAAAAATTACTTCGGTACAATGCCATTTTATAACACCACACTGCCATATTGACAGTATTATTTAACACTGATAAAATCATGTTGTTTTCATAACTTCTTTTGTATGAATCGATTGTTTAAAATACAGGAAACAAATTTTATACTGGCATTTATTTTGCTAATCTATCACAATAAATGTATTTCATTTATCTTTCATTTTATTTTTTTGAAAGGAGTACGTTATGGCCAGAGATTTGATGAAGTGGTCGCAATTGCCATCCATTTCTTCCATGCAGGAGGAGATGAACCGGATGTTTGACCGGTTTTTTAGGGGTGGGGAGTTATCCGAGATTGGCACGGCTGGTACATGGTTACCCCCCATTGACTTATCGGAAACAGCCGACAAAATTACCGTAAAGGCAGAAATCCCCGGTATGGACCCAAAGGAAATAGACATTTCAATCCAGGGCGATACTTTGATAATTAAGGGTGAAAAGAAGGAAGAAAAAGAGGAAAAAGGTAAAAACTACTACCGCATGGAAAGGCGTTATGGAAGTTTCTCTCGTTCAGTCGATCTTCCTACCTCTGTTGACACCAACAAAATAACGGCAGAGTGCAAAAACGGCGTATTAGAGGTTACCATGCAAAAGAAAGAAGAAGTAAAACCAAAACAGATTTCGGTAAAAGTCGGCTAAGGTCGCAATCACAGGTTACCAGATTTAATTAGGCCTTCAGCGACTTGTATTTGGTTACCCCTCTGTGTCCCCCCGTTTACGGGGGGGATTATGGGGGGTGTTTGAAATTCC
>JAUQXU010000493.1 GCA_030837935.1 Candidatus Brocadia sp. | reverse complement strand
TTGATGAACTCAAAAAAACCGCCAACGCCGTCGGGTATAAGCCCCGGAGTGGTATTCGTCTCCCTGAAATGCATTGGAGTGGAATAAAATATCACCGGCACAGTATCAATTAATGAGTAGTTGAAATTCTGCTGGTGCAGGCGGTATGATTCCTCAGCGTAAGCCGCGCCTATTTCGGCGAGCTCCTTCATTTCGGGGTAATAGTATATTTTGAAGTGTTCGGTTGAAAGAGTGTGCCAATCGAAGTTATTGTACTGCACCTTGTTGCGCCCGAAGCCGACGTACTGGGTAAACGCCGCCGGGGTGTAGATTGCCACAAGGGCAGCGCATAAAAAAACGTACTTCAATAATCTCATATCTTAAAAATATTGCTTCAATTCTATAAAAGCAATTGATTAATTAGAAATTATTAAAGTGTTTAAACATATGATTTTCCGGGTATGACAGGCATTCTTGCCTGTCATTTTTATTGTGTTCCGAGTATTTATTTTCGGGCAGGGCAGGCATGCAGAAGAGCACTTCGTGACCTGCCTCTTGATTAGGACCATTAACCTAATTTATCATTAATGTACCACCCATGGTAATTTTCAGGATCATCTGTTAATCCTATCTTTAAAGGATTATTAAACATATAGGTAATTTTTTCATGATATTCATTTTCATCTCTTATTATTCTGTCGTACGATTCATCCTGCCATATTTGTCCGCTGCTTCCCCGTAATTTATTTATGAGATTGGCTGAAGCACCTTTTGTGCCCTTCATGATCCTTCTTAATGGATATTCCTGGAAAGGTACAAAGATCATATGAACATGATCCGGCATGACTATAGCTGCGTGGAGGGTATAGTATTTGTTGTTCCCTTTTTTGATGTGTTCAAGTATTGTGGTCTGTTCCGTGCAGTCAAATTCTGTACTTCGGGCATTGAACGTCACGAAATAAACGGCATTTTCAGCGGTCCAGTGAGGCAGATGCCTGCGTGTTATTTTGATCTCATCCATAAATAATCGTTAATTGGGATTTCGAAGTTAATATTAATAAATTTTATTTGTCAGACAGGAATGTCTGACCTACCGGATAAATTTGTTTTCGGGTAGGACAGGCATTTTTGCCTGTCGATTATATTGCCTGTCTATTTAATTGCCCGTCGCGTTTATAGTCAGACAGGTCAAGAAGTGCTCTTTTGAATGTCTGACCTACCGGCTTTTTGCCTTTCTCATGAATTCTCCCGCATTGCGGCGTACGTTATTTCCATCATCTCGTGCAGGTGTTCCTTCACATTGATCGTTGTGCCTTTTATCTTTTCCGCTAATTGTGCTGCGGTGCCGATAATATCAACAGCGTTTACATTAGGAGCAAGCTCCCTGAATGTCTCGATGAGTACACGCATATCGGGGTTTATTCCGGCTGCTGCTGCAGAGGCCTCATCACGCTTCAGGGAATTCCGTATCAGCTCAAGCTGCTTCATCTCCTCGGTGGGGACGTACTGCCCGCGCTCTACAAGCTCGTAGCGGTGGAGCAGTATGCGCTGCATCTTTATCCTCGCGATATCAACCGCATGTTTGCCCCCCGATTCGGCGGAGTAAATAATAAGGTCAAGCGCGTCTTTAATGGTCTGCGTGTTCACGGGGAAAGTCTCCGTGTGTATCTGTATTTCATGCGATGCATTGGGATCAGAAAGGTCAAGCTTGCAGAACCCGTAGAAGAGCGTCTTCAGGTTCGCATCAAACGCGCTTGGCGCGCCCGGCGGTGAGGGGTTATCAGCGATAAGATCACGCACCTTGTTAAGCCGCTTTTTGCCGTAGGCTATCCCAAGGTGATTGGACATAAGCCGCATCATTTCCTGCTGCTGCATATTGATGGCAAAAAGCTCTTCGACCATGCGCTTTTCCTGCTCCGTAATT
>JAUQXU010000492.1 GCA_030837935.1 Candidatus Brocadia sp. | reverse complement strand
AAAAGGATGAAGGATGATACCGTTGCGGGAGGTTCATTTTATATTGCATTTGACGCAGATACCTTTACACTAAGAGGCGTTTCATTTATAACGAGATTTAATTTCAGACTCTTCCATTTTGGCGATCAGGGTATTTTTGTTCGGCGAAGCATTTTTCAAACACTCCACGGATATAAGGAAATGCCAATTATGGAAGACTATGATTTTTATAAAAGGCTCGGGAGACAGGGTAAGGTTATCCTTATACGGACGCCTGTGATTTCTTCGGCAAGACGATTCATCAGGAAGGGTGTAATAAGACAGTTGTTGATTAATAAGTTTGTGGTGCTGGCCTATTGGGCTGGTGTAGATATACAAACCATTAAACGTTTTTATGACGATATGAGGTAGAAAATATGCAAATATTGCTGACAAACGATGACGGTATTTATGCCCCGGGGATCGCTGCCCTAAAACAAAACATTCAAGACCTTGGACAAATTACGGTAGTGGCACCCGATGTTGAACAGAGCGGTGTTGGGCACTCCATCACCTTCGGCCACCCATTACGCATCAGAGAGACGTACCTGGATAATAAATTTATTGGTTATAGTGTAAACGGCTCTCCGGCGGATTGTGTAAAACTGGCCATTTATGAGGCTATGAAAAACAGGCCTGATGTAGTCATCTCTGGAATCAATATGGGTTCCAATGTGGGCATCCATATTCTTTATTCCGGGACAGTGGCTGCTGCAGTTGAGGCTGCTATTATGGGATTTCCCTCTATTGCCATTTCGTTTGAGATTTCCGGCCAATATGCTGACATCCATAACGCAGCAAAGGTTGCAAGGGGCGTCGTAGAACGCATTATAGCGCATAAACCACCTGCAGGGTCGTTACTCAATGTAAATATTCCTTCAATCCCACCCGAACAAATCAAAGGAATAAAGATAACACGACAATTTGCGCATGATTTTAAAGAAACCTTTGAGAAACGTATAGACCCAGACAAAAAGGCCTATTATTGGTTAATAGGCACGAATAAATCTGTCCACCATGAGGAAGGAACGGACATTAGCGCCGTCAACGAAGGTTACATATCCATTACCCCCCTTCGTTACGATCTGACAGATTACCACCTGCATAAAAACATTGAGGAATGGGACTGGAAAGGTATCGTGTCGTAAAAGTGCCGAGATAGAGCACGCCTTAAAGCCAGGAAAATTTGGAGTGACTGCCCTCATGGGAAAAATTGAAGCTGATTATAGTATGATAATTACAAGTCGTTATTTTACCCGTTTGTAAAAAGATTGCAATCCAACGAATTTTTGTTTTAATATCATCTGAGGGGAAAAACAAATCTTCTTTTCATCAATACTTTATTCTCCGTTTTGTTTATAAATGGGTATGAAGAATATAAACTATCTCTACGTGGTCTTCCTTTCCGTGTTATTTATAACTACTTCGTGCGCCACTAAAAGGCCTGTTTTTTATCCAAATGAGTATCTCAGCAAGGTTGGACGCGATGTTGCTGATAAAGACATCGACGAGTGTTTTCAACGTGCAAAAGAATACGTTGGTGAGCATGGCACGGAAAAGAGAGTTGCTGAACAAACCGCGGTGGGTGCAGCCGTGGGAGCAGCGACAGGCGCTGCGGTAGGTGCCGTTTCTGGTGATATCGGACGTGGCGCCGCTTCAGGAGCCGCAGGTGGTGGCGCTGGTGGATTAATATTTGGTTTATTTAAAGCCAGAGATCCTGACCCTTTGTTCAGACAATATATTGAAAAATGCCTGGGTGATAAAGGATACGAAATTATCGGATGGAAATGACAAGCTAGATTTGGCCATCTGGCATAAGCTTATACCATTTTCTGCACAAGTCTGCGTATCATGATAGTTTTAGTATCCACCCCCACCATCGTTGCCATTACCATCATCTTTCTTTTCCTTTTTTAGTTGAATGTCAACTACCGCATTTTCTCCTTCTGCAAGATCAATTTTTATTTTTTCGTTCTTATAACCAGATTTCTTTGCTCTCAGGACATGATTGCCAGCACTCAAATCCGAGAATAAATATTTTCCATCGGTTCCCGTGGTAGTTTTATCTTTGAAATTCAGGTCATTATTCTTCAATGATACCTTGGCACCCTTGATGGGATTTCCCGATTTTTTACCTGTTACTGTGCCGGAAATGTTGCCTTTTAACACGGGCGTAGGCACTACAGTAGGGGTAGGTGTCTGGGCATTTATACCGTTATGCAAAGACAAACAACTAATAGCTGTGAAAATGAACATTGATAGAACAATCTTTTTAAACATTTTATTCTCTCCTATGAAAAGTTCTTTATTATATTTATGTATAGGAATTTCAAATACCCCCCATAATCCCCCCGTTTATGGGGGGATTATGGGGGGAAAGTTGCCGAAAGCCTAATCTATTTGCTTTTCAAAATTATACTTGAATGCTCATAATATAACCAGTAATAATTTTCCGGTTTCCGCCAACAAGACAGTTATAAATTATGATACCTTTTTGAGATTTTGTTGCGCTTCCTGGTAATTCACATCTATTGATAATGCCTTTTCAAAGCAAATCCTGGCATCGTTGCGTTTATTCTTTTTGAAATATAATACACCCAAATTGTTATAAACAGAGGCGTCCTTGTTGTACAATTCGATGGCTTTTTTAAGTGTAGAAATGGCGTCGTCTGTATGATTGATGCTTTCATATACAAGGGCAAGACTGTAATAGGCATTAAAGAAGGAGGGGTTAACTTTTAATGTTTTTTTGTATGCATCAATGGCTTCATCTGTTTTACCATTCATTTGAGACGCAAGTCCTATCCCGTATAAAGCAAATTCGTCAATAGGATTCGTATTCAGTATTTTAGAATACAATGCAATAGCCTCGCCGATATTCCCCACGTCCAATGCCTGTTGGCCCTGCGTAAGCAAGGTAGCGTTCTCATCAACTAAACTATTATGAAACTCAAGTAACTCTTCATAATCAACATTAGGCCACTTTTTTCTGAACATGGATTCATTGACAGATAGACTGTTTCGATAATCAATTTTGTTTTCGATGAAGGTCTGGCTTCTATAATGATGTATGAACACATGTTCGTCTACCATAATAGCGTAGCCCTTTTCCCGGATTTTTAAACATAAGTCATCGTCTTCATAATTTCCTGTACCAAAGGATTCATCAAGTCCGCCAACCTCGTCATAAAGCGCTTTTCTCATCAATACCGCAAAACCGGCGATACGATATCGAGGGGTCAGCCGTCCGTTATATGTCTTTCTTACCTTTTGGGCAAAATCATGAAATCCATTTTCATCGGTATAGGGAACTCCATTTACCATCTGCCTGCCACTGATAGAGTTTGTTATTGGTCCTACCATACCAATCTTTTCATCCCTTTCGAGACTTTCCACAAGACCTTCCAACCAACCATCGGATACCAGCACATCATTATTAAGCAACAGTACGTAATCTCCACGTGCAACTGATACCCCTTGGTTATTACCAGCTGCAAAGCCCCTATTTTCGTGATTTTCTATGAGTTTGTAATTTGGACGTTCTCTAACCAGGTTACGGAAGTATTCCACGGTGCCATCCGTTGAAGCATTGTCGACGAAGATGATCTCGTATGGATAGTTTGTGTGAGTTTGGATTGAAAGAATGCACTTTTTAGTATATTCCAGGGCGTTCCAAGTCAGGATAATAATGGAAACGGACTTTCGCGGGAGGATAGGGAAAGTTGTTATGGCCGAAGTTTGTTGTGCCATAAGTAATTCCTGAAGATTCTTATTGTATCTTTTGTAAATCAATTCCCGAACCCGTGCAAACTCGTCCTGTTTGCTGCTGGTAGTCGATGTTCCGTCTGTTCT
>JAUQXU010000491.1 GCA_030837935.1 Candidatus Brocadia sp. | reverse complement strand
AGCCAAGGAGCAAGGCAGGCGTATTACGGTATATGCGGATGAAACGCGTCCCTTACTTCAAGGTGCAAGGCTGACGGCATGGGAACTGCTCCATGCAGGGATTGATGTCACCTTGATATGTGACAACATGGCAGCGCATGTAATGAAGCTAGGAAAGGTGCAGTGCGTGATTGTAGGCGCTGATAGGATTGCAGCCAATGGTGATACTGCGAATAAAATCGGCACTTTTGGCGTCTCCATTTTGGCAAAGGAGCATGGTATTCCTTTTTACGTTGCAGCGCCTGTTTCGACCTTTGATTTAACGATAAAATCAGGCGATGAAATTCCCATTGAAGAACGTTCCCCGGAAGAGGTAACCAACGGATTTGGCAAAAAAACTGCACCGGAGGGGATAAAGGTCTTTAATCCTGCCTTTGATGTTACCCCTGCAAAAAATATCACCGCAATTATTACTGAAAAAGGGGTAATCCAAAAGCCTTCTGTTGAAAACATACGGCGCCTCCTGGGATAATTCATGGCTGCAGCGGGTTACTCCCTTTGTGAACGCTTGCCATTCCTGGATATAAAGGAATCCCCTGTATTTCAGGGTGTTTTTGATTTCTATAAGTTTCTAATCTTACGTTAGTTTCATGTAAAGACGATGACAAAGATCAATTTTGATGTGAAGAGGAAGGTTTCTATGCGTATCCATGGTTACATGCTATATCCATTATTGAGCAGTATCCTGCTGTTGTTTCTTTTCGGCTGCGGGAGTGATCGTGTCAACCTTGAATTTAAGACGTCAAAGCAAATTTACATTGACGACTCAAAAACGGACCCAGACAAGTTGAACAGAGAACTTGAATATGACGTGAGAGAAGCAGAGAAGCAACGTGTACAAAAACAGCGTGCGGCAGAAGCGGCGGCCAAGTCCAAAGCGGAAGCGGAACAAAAGGCCAGGATGAGCCAGGGTGGGCAGGAACGGGGAACTGAAGAAGAAACAATGCAAGCGAATGAAACAGAAACGCCGATACCACAACAATAAAGTGAGAGTTTGGTGCGTAATGGGCTTGACATAAAACAACATGAACATGTTTTTCCACATGTTGCATAAAGGGTAGCACGGACAAACTTGTTTGTCCGTGTTCTTCTGCAAGTTTGTTTAAGAAAGAGTACGGTAAGCCTTTAAAAGGAGACTGCTTATGTTTGGGAAAAATCTTATAAAATTGTTCGTTCTTATCCTTGCATGCTTCCTGATAGTATACGGCTTTGGGTATTACAAAAAATGCCATACCATAGCCATGCTTGACGGAAAGATTAAGATGGGAAAGTATAAAGAGGCCCTGGCATCCATCCAGGAATTACAAAGCTGCGCAGTAATCCGCACTATAGAGAAATTAGAAAAAGAAGATGCCCTGATTGCTTATAATACAGGGGTGCTGTATACCCTTATGGAAAACAAGAAAAAGGCGAGCGCCGAGTACCGTAAGGCTATGGAAACCAGTGACCCCACACTAAAGGCAAGTGCAATTTACAACAATGCGAATATCATCGCAACCGACATGGATTTTTCAACCGCTGCCATGCAATATGCCGAGGTATTAAAGATCAACCCCACTGATTTTCAGGCAAAGAAAAACTTAGAGAGGATGAGGGTGGGAGAACAGCAGTTTAATACCATGTTCAGCCCGGAACAGCAAGAGCGGGAAGATAGGATTGAAGCCTTAAAACTCATTCCGTGGGGCACGAAATATAAGTATAGCGGAGAACAAAAGATACGCTGGTAATTGGCATGAAGGTCTAACATTAAATGCTATTTTTCAATTACGAAGAATATAGAATCATTGTTTATGCCCTTTCTGGTCTGATTTTTCTCTTGTATGTATTCCTTTGCTGGAGAAAGTCTGCCTGGTTGAGGGCATTTGGTCAAAGAAGTTTAATCAATAGATTTAGCAAAATTCCTAAAATCCACAGAAACCTCCTGAAAGGCGCTTGTATGAGTGCCGCCTGCTGTGCATTGGGGTTGGTTGTCTTACAACCGAAATGGCAAACAACACGGGATCACTATGAAAAAGAGGGATTGGAGATCGTCTTTGTGTTAGACGTCTCTATCAGCATGCTTGCTGAGGATGTAAAACCAAACCGGTTACAACGCGCAAAAACAGAGATCGCCCGTCTTGTGCAAGGATTAGAAGGGGACCGTGTGGGTTTAGTTGTATTTGCAGCCCGCGCATTTTCACTGTTACCATATCCTACGAGTGATTACGAAAGGGTCTTCCTGCGCATCTTGAATATGATTAATGAAAATTACGTCCGGTTTGTGCCGTACGGGACAAATATTGGCAACGCATTTATCCTGGCTATGGATACATTCAGCAAGGAAAATTCAAAAAAGGTAATGATCCTTCTCACGGATGGTGAGGAGCAAATTATTACCCGCAGTCAGATTGCAGAGGCCGTAAAATTACTGCTGGAAAGGAAGGATATCGCTATCTACGTAGTAGGCATTGGAGATCCTAAAAAGGCGTCGCCCATACCGAAAAGAGATAAAGAAGGGAATATAACAGGATACGAAATCACGGAAGAGGAAGAAACTATTTACACCAAACCCAACCCGATATTTTTACGGGAGATTACCGAGATGGTAGGTGGAACCTATCAGCACGATGCTACCGGTGACGAGCTCAGACACATCTTCGGGCAGGTGCTTGAGAAACATAAAAATATTGTGGGGGTCAAAAAGAAAACTATCATGAAAGATATTTCCCAATATTTTTTGGGTGGTGTGCTGGCGTTGCTTGCGTTGTACTTTATTCTTTAACGCACTTTGTAAATCCAAAACGTATTGATAATCTTTGGGGCATGAGACGGGAGGTTCTCAACCCCGACAGACTATCAATACATTTCAGATATATCTTATCATTAAATTTTAGAAATCCTTGAAAGCCTCGTCATCCAGTGGAATAATCTTATTTGCGTTCGAGCATACTGAATGCCTTTTACTGAATCCATGTTCTTTTCCGTTCCCATTTCCTTTACCAGGAACGATATGCTCGCTATTTCGTCTGTTGTTTAATACATTTTTATCCCACACCACAGTTTTATTTACCGATTCCTTTGCTCTATTGGGGTTATTTGCTGTCTGCGCTTTGTTTTCCTGCGCTTCTTTTTCCTTATTTCCAGCCTCCCTGGCAATTTTATCCACCAAAGAGAGCAAGCTGTTTGCCTGTGCGGATAATTCCTCGCTTGCTGATGCCGTTTCTTCGGCATTCGCGGCATTTTGCTGTATAACCTGATCCATCTGTGTTATAGCCTTTCCTACCTGGCCTACTCCTTCAGACTGTTCTTGCGATGCATTGTCAATCTCATGTACCAAATCAGTCACCTTCCTGACATTTTTTACAATTTCTTTAAGGGATTCTCCTACCTTATTTGTTAATTCCACCCCGACATCTACCTTCTTACCGCTATCTTCAATAAGTTGGGCTGTTTCCTTTGCAGCATTGGCGCTACGTTGAGCCAGATTTCTTACCTCTTCTGCAACCACGGCAAATCCCTTCCCATGTTCACCCGCCCTGGCAGCCTCCACGGCCGCATTTAAGGCCAACAAATTGGTCTGGAATGCAATCTCATCGATTACCTTGATAATATTTGCTATCTTCTTGCTACTATCGCTGATCTCGTGTATCGCTGTATTAAGCATCCCCATAGCATGATTACCCTGTTCTGCAGAAGCATTGCACAAATTGGCCAGGCTGGCAGCTTCTTTTGCGTTATCTGCATTTTGCCTGGTCATTGCAGAAATCTCTTCCATAGATGAAGATGTCTCTTCAATTGAAGCCGCTTGTTCTGAAGACCCTTCAGCCAGATTCTGGCTGGATTCTGAAATTTGTTCCGCTGCCAAAGCGACTTGAGAAGATCCCTCCGTAAGGTCGGAGAGCAGCATCGTAAAGAGACCTGATATCTTTCCGGTAATTTTCAGCACGACCCACCCAAGACCTACCACAAAAAGCACGGCCGCTATGCCGATAATAAAATTCCAATTTTTTAGTAAGGTTGCTGCTTTGAAGGCCTCTTTTCTATCAATTTCTGCAATGATTGTCCATTTCATATCCTTTATATCAAGGGGCGCATATGCGCTTAATACTGCCGAGCCTCTATAATCTTTTATTATCTTACAATCACTCTTGCTTGTTAATGCATCATTTGTTGCTTCTGTGTCTATCTTATTTACTAAGATCGTTCTCTTATCTGAAAATCTGGAATCAGACCTCATGAACTTGTCACTTCCCACAAGATAGTTCTCGCCAGTTTCTCCTAAGCCTGCTCTTTCTGTCATAATATTGTTGATCTGAGCGATAGGTATTTGGAGCACCAAAACACCTCTTTTGTTAAACCCGTCATAAATAGGAGCAGCAATGAACGATGCGGGTTCAAAGCCGGAAGGCGCATACGGCTCAAAATCAATCATCTTTACGAGGTCATGGCCATCTGCGTTGTTTACTTCCGTACAAAGTCTGGCAATATTCGTATCCGCATAGGGACCATTCATAAGGTTAGAACCAAAGTCTGGTTCTTTAAAGGCGGTGTATATGATATCCCCGGTCTCTGAATCGATTAAAAAAATGTCATAATAACCGCATTTTTCCAACAGGCCTTTGAAATACGGGTGATACGTCGCGTGTAAACTGCTGTACTCGCTCCCATCAGCTGCGTTTAAATAATCAATTTTTTTCTCTTTACGAAGGGGATTTTTTTTGACATAAAGTTCATGTACCTTCTCTGCGCCTATTTCCCTGAATGCCCGTTTCATTTCCTTCATGGCGCTGCAGATCGTTGGGTCCTCAGACAAAGCAGATATATCCAGCCGTATTCTCTCAAAATATCCCTCTATCTGCCTCTTTTTTATGTCCCTTACAGAAGTCAATTGGTTAAATGACTGTTCATAAAGAGATTTACTGGCTATACGATAACTGAGTGCCCCCGTAATAATAAAAGGCAGTAAACCTGCAATTACAAATAGCGTAATAATCTTTGCGTTAAGGGTAATCTTCATAAGGTATTATCTCCTATTGTGAGAAATATTTGAACTTTATACTGAACCTTTTATTCACAAAAATAAATTTTCACTTCCTTTGCCCGTATTTTACAAGAGGAAGGAAGACAGTAACATCACCCATCTTTCGATGGAAGTGACGAGAGGTACAGTAAAAAGAAATACCTTTAACAAAACAATTATGTTGGTATAGCCGCATGAATGGAGATTAAAATTTCATGAAGGCAAGGAGGTAGGATACAACTCTCATTGGCAAGAATCGCCGCAGGAGTTGGATCCTGCAAACATGCGTGAAAATGTCTATTCTTAGATCATGTAACTCTTCGTTAATAAATAGTATCGGCAAATCAAAAAATAATTTATAGTAAATAATTTAAAAATACTGAATATGTGTTAAGATTGTAATGCAAATTCGCCACCACGATAACGCATTATTTATGGACAGCATGAACAATTTTTGGTATTTTTCTTCCAGGTAGTTTTTTGAAAATATCACTGTGTTTTGTTATGGTAGGGGCGAAGCATTTGATCTCATATAGTTTTGACAAGGTCAGGACAGCTTCTTCAATAATACAAGCAACGGATGAGCACTAAGGAGACGATGTTATGAGTAATGGACATATTTCAAAGATTAGTGAAGAACTCAATCTAACAACAAAACAAGTACAGGCAACTGTTGTACTCCTTGAGGAAGGCGCTACCGTGCCCTTCATTGCCCGATACAGAAAGGAAGCCACGGGTTCGCTGGATGAGGTTGCCATTACAACGGTACGTGATCGGCTCGATCAGCTCAGAGAACTGGATAAACGGCGTGAAGCTATTCTTAAATCGCTGGAGGAGCGGGGACAACTTACCGATGAACTGAAGGAGAAAATCCATGCAGCAGAGACGATGACGGTACTTGAGGACATCTATCTGCCCTATCGGCCAAAACGCCGCACCAGGGCAATCATAGCCAGAGAAAAAGGGTTAGAACCTTTGGCCCAGCGTATTTTCATCCAGGACGATATCGATCCTTGTGCTGTGTCAGAGGCCTTTGTGAATGCGGAAAAGGGGGTTAATTCTGTTGAGGATGCCCTTGGAGGGGCTCGTGACATAATAGCTGAATGGGTCAGTGAAGATCAAAATTCCCGGGCAAAAATCCGTGAACTCTTTATGACACAAGGCGTCTTCAGGACAAAGGTAATTTCGGGTAAGGAAGAGGAAGGTATGAAGTACAAGGATTATTTTGATTGGGAAGAGTCTGTATCAACAGCCCCATCCCACAGAATTTTAGCGATGAGGCGCGGAGAAAAAGAAGGATTTTTGAGCCTGCGGGTAACTCCTCCTGAAGAAGATGCCATCGCTATCCTTGAATCGCTCTTTGTGAAAGGAAACGGGGCAGCCGCCCAGCACGTTAAAATGGCAGTACATAACAGCTACAAAAGACTTCTGTCCATATCAATGGAAACGGAGGTACGCCTGGAGACAAAGAAAAGAGCGGATGAAGAAGCAATCAGGGTCTTTGCTGCAAATCTCCGGCAACTTCTGCTAGCTCCTCCGTTGGGGCAAAAAAACGTTCTTGCCATCGACCCTGGATTTCGTACGGGATGTAAGGTGGTTTGCATGGACAGACAGGGAAAACTGCTGCATACCGAGACCATATATCCCCATCAGTCTGAAGACAGCGCTTCGGAAGCAGCAGCGAAGATTACAAGCCTCTGTGAAAGATTTGACGTGGAGACTGTTGCAATAGGAAACGGCACCGCTGGAAGAGAAACCGAGGCCTTTGTAAGAAAGCTCAATCTGCCCGACAGGATTCAAATAGTAATGGTAAACGAGAGCGGCGCCTCTGTTTATTCCGCATCAGATGTGGCCCGTGAAGAATTTCCTGACCAGGACGTGACGGTGCGTGGAGCTGTATCCATTGGCAGACGGCTTATGGACCCCCTGGCAGAGTTGGTAAAGATAGAACCAAAGTCCATTGGTGTTGGGCAATACCAGCATGATGTGGATCAGGGAGTCTTGAAACGCAGTCTGGATGACGTAGTTATCAGTTGTGTAAATCTTGTTGGTGTTGAGGTCAACACGGCCAGCAAGCAACTGCTTATGTATGTGTCTGGCTTGGGGCCACAACTGGGAAAAAACATCGTTGAATATCGGAACGAACATGGCCCTTTCCGGTCCAGAGAGGACCTGAAAAAGGTAAGTAAATTGGGGCCAAGGGCCTTTGAACAAGCGGCAGGCTTCCTGCGCATCGGCGACGGAGAAAACCCTCTTGATAGAAGCGCCGTCCATCCCGAAAGCTATCACATCGTAAATGCCATGGCACAAGACGGTGGATGCTCAATCCTTGATTTAATGCGAGACGAAAATCTCCGGAACAGGATAGACCTCACAAAATATGTGAAAGACTCAGTAGGTTTGCCTACGCTCAATGACATCGTGAAGGAATTAGCAAAACCAGGTCGTGACCCACGCGAGAAGTTCGAAGCATTTAGTTTTACCAAGGGGGTGGAAAAACTTGAGGATGTTGCGCCAGGCATGAAACTCCCTGGGGTTGTGACCAACATAACAGCGTTTGGCGCCTTTGTCGATATCGGGGTTCACCAGGATGGATTGGTGCACATAAGTCAGCTTGCAGATCGCTTTGTGAAAAATCCAAACGACGTGGTGAAAGTTCATCAAAAAGTGACTGTCTCTGTACTGGATGTTGATTTGAAAAGGAAGAGAATCTCCCTTTCCTTAAAAAAACAACCGGAGGCATAACAAGGTAGTTTTTTTGAAAAAAAATATCTGTGCATGTCCTGTAATGGAGCTAAGGGCATAAGTTATATTCTAATACAAAAGATACACATAATTAGATAATTGACTTTTAATGCAATACATGCTTATAAATGGTAAGCATTTCAATAGCTATATAGAACGGTAAGCACTAAAATCCATCCCACCCTTGTAAAGTTTGCAAGGGTAATCTTTCAATATCTCTTTATTTAAAGTATGTAGATATTTGAGTCATCAAAAATGCCAACCTCATCCATTACGTTAACCAATCTTCAAATCGTAAATCTGAACCAGTTATGCTTTTTATTGCATTCATTTTGTCGTGAGTAACAAGCACAAGATTGTGCGCCATTGCCACAGCAGCAATCCAAAGATCGTTCTCATCCATCTGCAATTCCTTATCAGTAGTAGGATCTCGCCATTCTCTTATCCTCTTATTGCAACTTTTTCCTTTTCGATCTCTTGGAGCATATTTATCAAAGAGTTTTGCACGAAGGTCGGCATAACAGTCACGTGCTATATTGATATTTATGTCAAAAACAGGAAATGCAGATAATATTTGACGAGCTTGCTCATGTTGTTCTGGTCTATCATAAGGACCAACACGAAGCCCATATTCAACCTCGCCAATGGTTATGGGGCATAGAAAAATTCTTATGTTTTGTGGTCGCGGTAATCCATGCCAATGTTTTTCTAAGGCTTTGCATTCAGGACTATTTACGCCTACTTGTAGTTCAGCAAGATAGCCAAGAATATTTGTATCAAGAAGATAGTAATCCTGTTTCACTTATTCTTCTGTTCCAAGTTTTTTAAGATAATCTATAAATTCAGTATCACGGATAATTGGAATTCGTTCCATAATCTTATCAGGTGTAGCATTATTAAATTGCTCTGATATGTAAATATGAAGGGGAATCCATGCATTAATTTCAGGGGGAATATATCCTTTAAAATCAAAAGGTACAGGGCGTTGGTGTCCCCAAAAAATATCTAAAAGCTGACGTTCTAATCGTGGCGGAAGTCCATATAACCTTAATACCTCCGCATCAATTTGAAATAGAGTCTTTTTAGCTTCTATAGGATACTTTTTCACCACTTTTAAGTAATGGCTTACCAGTGAGTTAATGAATTGTTTGTTCTTAGAAGATATTTCTGGAATAGGTATTAATGCGTAAACACGTTTCGGGATGTCCCTCTGAAAGCTCTGCGAATAAGTAAACACTTCCGCGATTG
The DNA here is from genome assembly GCA_030837935.1 of Candidatus Brocadia sp. Taxonomy (GTDB): domain Bacteria; phylum Planctomycetota; class Brocadiia; order Brocadiales; family Brocadiaceae; genus Brocadia. Next base: position 3,020 of record JAUQXU010000491.1, on the reverse strand, counting down.
GTGAATTCAATAATGCAGTTAGAATCTCAACCTCAAAAGTATTAGACTTTGGCCATATAGTGTAAAATCTTCTACTCACAATACGACCATTCTTGTCGATTGCAGCAGCGTATCGCCATGGTCCTCTTGAAATTCGCGAAGCAGGAACAACTATTTTTGGTTTATCCCATGGCAATTTCCATGCTATAGACGTTTCAAGTATTTGATACTGTTTTTCAATAGACATATAAACAGTATCCTCAGCAACAAATTGCTTAAATCCATTTGTTACATTCGCTATACCTGGTTTTGAACCTGGAAATGGAGTTAATTGAATTATTTCATTTAGTTTTTTCCCTAAGTTTAATTTATATCCAACACCTTTGCGGATGTCTGCAATTTCACCAAGATGGGTATATCCCTCTAACCGTTCCCAGATTTCACGCAACAGGGGAACGATAACACGGCCATGCATTTTATCTTTGAAATAAGATTGTGGAACTTTATCTTCCCATGTAGCACGATGTCGTATACGGAAATCATCACGTTCGCTGTCTCCAACTTCTCTATACAATACATTCCACTTGTTTCGTGCCTGTTGTTTTCTAGCAACAATAACAGCTGTTTCTGCATCTGAATGCAAAAAAACACGGTCAGGAAGGCACGTAAGAGAAATTATCTCAAAATTATTGAGAAACACATTTCGTTCATTTCTATAGACAGCACCATCTACAAAAGTACGTGGTAAAACAAGACCAATTAATGCATTATTTGGTAAAACTGGAAGTGTTCTCCGTAAAAATTCGACGGGCTTTGGAATTCCTGGCCTTCTACCTCTGATACTTTCAAAAGGCGGGTTGCCTATAAGTATCATGGTTTTGGTCATACTATTTTCGAGTACTTTATCAGCAAATATATCTTGTATTTTTAAGTCCCAACCATTTGACTCAGGAAAATCAGCTAACATGAGACACATGCGAGCAACTTCAACTGAAAAGGGGTCAATCTCGAAGCCATGTAAATGGTTGACGAAAAATGTATGTCGTTGCTTGCTACTCCAGTTGCCTGGCAATAGACTCTTTATCCTTCTCATTGCAGCAATAAGAAAGATGCCATGTCCACACATAGGGTCTGTGACATGCCACTGATGCCTTTGCAGATCCTCTAGCGGAATTTGCGAAAGAATGTAATCTGCAACATAGGATGGTGTACTATGAATTCCAAGTTCCTTACGACTTTTCGGTGAAACAAATGAATTTTCATATATATACGTAAGGGTATCAACCGATATGTTGTGCAACGAGAAACTTTTCCCAAATCTTTTTGATATGGATTCCAGTGTTAACTTTGGAATTTTTGAAGCAGGGGCGGTTAAAGAAAAACCGTATTGGTCATATACTGCCTTTAATGCTGTGTGTGGAATGGAGAAATCAATACCCTTCGAATGGGGAGTATTGCGATCTTTAAGCACTTTTGCTGCCAAAAGACTAAAGACAACTTGAAAAACCGCAGGTGCATCAAATGGTAAGCCTCGTTCTCGAAAGTCCTCTTCAGCATAATTAAGTACAGTCCGAAGCAAGTGGTCTATTTTTTGGGAAGCTTCATAATCTAAGGCAGGAAGTAATCCAATATCAATAAAATCTAACTGGCGGGGACCGGGTCGGATAAATCCAGATTTAGCCCGCATGATGGCCTGGGGTTCCCAGTCTTTGCAGTTTTCGGCAATAACATCATGCAAACTGGCAGTTTCATACTTGCCTTTAAGAACCGGTTCTCTTTCAGTAATAGCCCATCGTTCGGTTTTGCCGTTGTTGATAATAAATATTTGTGGCGCTCCAAACGCTTTTAATTCATTGACAATAATATCTGTCGAACGATTGAGTTCGGCCATTTGAATACCAAAACAGGCAGAACGGTAGTCAAAAGGTTCTTGGCCAAAAATGGCGCACCCAACAGTACGAACAGGCATATCGGGGGAAAACAAATCAACATATTTATAATCCTTCTGTATTAAATTTTGTCTATAGCCTATTCTTATAAATGCATTCTCTATCTGGCTTATAATCTTATCTGCCATGATACTGTGGTTACATGAAAGATTTTCATAGAAAAGTTCATCATTATATACTTTACCCTCCATAAATACTTATCTCGGTTTAGTTCAGTGTAATAGGGGATTATTCCACTCATGGGGATAGGCTGTCAAGGAAAAACAAAGAATTATAAAGGAAAGCTTGAAATATTTAGTCACGAAGGATATGCTTTAATTGGGGGAAAGTATAGGGGCGTATTGCAATACGCCCCTACTTTATACGGAAAAAAACATTGTTACAATGACTGAACAGACGATAAAATTTGATATTATCGGCATGCACTGTGTCAATTGTGCCATGACGATTGAAAGAAGACTGAAGGATTTACAAGGAATTAAGTCAGCACGGATTAATTTTTCCCGTGCAACAGGAATCGTGACCTACGATGCCGATATTACAAATAAGACCCAAATCACGAAGTATGTGAAAGAGATTGGCTACACCGCCAAAGAACGGGCTCGACTGGATCAAACCTCTCAGGCATCCACCCAGATGGGATGGCTTATCCTGAGCACCATAGCCTCCGTCGCTATGATGGTACTGATGTATGCACCCATGCCAGCCTCAATACACAACTCTATGCCTTATATAATGTTGATCGTTGCTACGGTAACCATGCTGGGACCGGGCATGGATTTCTTCATAAGCGCCTATAAGTCTATCAGGAATCTCTTTGCCAACATGGACGTACTGGTTTCGATGGGTGTCCTGTCTGCTTACGTTTACAGTATATTCGCGGTCTTCGGCGCCTTCGATACGTCAGGCCATGCATTCTTCGAGACGGCAGTGATGTTGATTGCCTTTATCCGCATCGGAAAGTATCTGGAAGAGCGGGTAAAGGGCAGGGCAAGTCATGCACTCCAGAAATTGGTAAAATTACAAGCCGATAAGGCACGGTTACTATCACCGGAAGGGAAGGAATCGGAGGTCAATGCCTCCTCCCTTCAA
>JAUQXU010000490.1 GCA_030837935.1 Candidatus Brocadia sp. | reverse complement strand
GATCCACGAGACATCATACGAACGGGAGAAGAAGGAGATTGATATTGACGACACGATTAAAATTGACTTTATTGGTAAGGACAGGGTCATTCACGAGGTGAAGAAATCTGACAAGGTGGAGGAACCGCATATCTGGCAGTTGAAGTATTACCTCTGGTATCTGAAACAGAAAGGAGTAGAAGGAATTACTGGTAAAATTAATTACCCAAAGCTCAGAAAGACTCTGGACGTGTTTTTAGAACCGGGAGATGATGAGAAGATTCATGCAATATTAAGCGATATCAAAGGGATTGTGGAAGCCGAATTGCCTTCGCCGATACAAAGGATGAAGATGTGCAAGAATTGCAGTTATGGGGATATGTGTTGGGTGTGAGTTAAGCAGCTCAAACCGATGAAGCAGTTCAAGTCGTTCAAGCCGCTAATTGCAGTAACTGTTTGAACTGCTTGAGCGGATTAAACGGTTTCTTTATGAAACAAAACTATTACATCTTTAACAACGGCCGATTAAAACGACAGGAAAATACCATCTTCTTTGAAAAGGAGGATGGCACTAAGGCCGTAATACCCATTGAAAATACAGAAGCACTCTACGCCTTCGGTGAGATTGACTTCAACACGAAACTCTTTAATTATCTTGCGCAGAAAGGCATACCGGTACATGTATTCAATTACTATGGTTTTTATTCCGGCAGCTATTATCCACGAGAATACTTAAATTCCGGACAACTCCTGGTGAAACAGGTGAACCACTATACGAGCCGTCAGAAGAGAATTGTCCTGGCAAAGGCGTTTGTTGACGCAGCGAGTTTCAATATCCTGAAGAACCTGAGATATTATGGCAACAGGGGAAAAGGATTGGATGAATATATCAATACCATTGAAGGTTTCAGGTCACAGGTTGAAAAAACAGATGCCGTGGAGGAGTTGATGGGAATCGAAGGAAATATCCGAAATACCTATTACAAGGCGTGGCCCACCATTATTGATCAGGAGATAGAATTTGAACGCAGGGTAAAGCAGCCGCCGGATAATATGATTAATGCGTTGATCTCGTATCTAAACTCGATGGTCTATACGACATGCCTTGGTGAACTCTATCATACGCAGTTAACCCCCCTGATCTCTTATCTCCACGAGCCGGGAGACCGGCGGTATTCCCTGAGTCTTGATCTGGCGGAGATCTTTAAACCTATTTTTAGCGACAGAACCATATTCACGCTACTTAACAGACAGCAGATTACAGAGAAGGATTTTATGACAGAGGTTAATTGCTGTTACCTCAATGAGAAGGGAAGAAAGACGGTTGTCAAAGAATATGATGAGAAATTGAAGACAATTATCAACCATAAGAAACTTGAGAGACAGGTTTCTTACCGATATCTTATAAGATTGGAATGTTATAAATTGGTCAAACACCTGATTGGTGAGCAGGAGTATGAGGGATTTAAAATCTGGTGGTAATTTTTAATGACCGTTCAAGCGGTAGAATTCGTTTAAGCCGTACAAGCCGTTTGAACAACTTGAACCGTTTGCACGGTTTTGAACAAAGAGGTTAACAATGTACGTTGTTGCCGTATATGATGTGGATCAGAAACGATGCGCGAAGATGATGAAGCTTTGCAGGGGTTATCTCCATCATATACAGAATTCAGTATTTGAAGGTGAGATTACCGAGGCCCGACTGGAAGAGCTGAAGATCAGGGCAAAAAAGATAATGAACGAGGAGGACGAGGACTCGCTCATCATATTCAAATCAAGAAATGAAAAATGGCTGGATAAAGAGATCGTTGGTGCTGACAAAAGACCGGCTGATAATATGCTTTAATTGTTAGGACGGGCTTATTTGTTGGAATATATTTATAAGACAAAAGTGTTTTTTTTGTTTGGATAAGTTAGTGTTTATTTGTGGCTACATGCCACAAAAATTCTGTCAACCTCAGGATAAATACCTGTTCGTACGTCTCTGGGGAAATATTTGATACATTTAAATGAAGATTATGCTATTATGAAACAACAGGTTAAGTACGCCATGTCGACCTACCGGGTTTTTTACATAATTAGAGGTAGACGAGAAAAATGGACATTTTCCATACGAAAAAAAGTCGTAAGTCTCTGTATTATTTGTACCCATAAAACGGGTCTCATTGAACCTATAAGGAATTGAAACTTGCGATTTCTTCTAAGATTGGTTTTTTGATTTGCTCGTCTCATTGAACCTATAAGGAATTGAAACCAAGATTATCAAATGCGAGTATTTTCTCTTGCCGCAGTCTCATTGAACCTATAAGGAATTGAAACCTTGTCTTGAGGGGGTCATTTTACTATCCACGGAGTCTCATTGAACCTATAAGGAATTGAAACTGACAATGATCAACAACTTAATATCCAAGCGCGGCGTCTCATTGAACCTATAAGGAATTGAAACGTAGGCGGCACATCGACAGGCATAAGTTATGTGACTGTCTCATTGAACCTATAAGGAATTGAAACTCCCCTGAAGGGACGTTTCAACGCCCTTGATGCCTGTCTCATTGAACCTATAAGGAATTGAAACATGTCCATGCTGGCATTGTTCGTTTTCGCTGTGGAGGGTCTCATTGAACCTATAAGGAATTGAAACGAAGGCGGCCCTCCAGCCTCAGTTACACTCCCCGCGTCTCATTGAACCTATAAGGAATTGAAACCAAGGAACTATCACAATAAATAATGGCGATGTTGGCGTCTCATTGAACCTATAAGGAATTGAAACACATTGAATACTTCAAATACGTCAATACTATGAGTAGTCTCATTGAACCTATAAGGAATTGAAACGGCCGAGTTTGAAAAGACCGTTGGAGAGGCCTTCCGTCTCATTGAACCTATAAGGAATTGAAACGGGCAAGGGATCGGCCTTCCTCTTTTACCGACCCAGGTCTCATTGAACCTATAAGGAATTGAAACGGCTCAGAGCCTGGACACCACGGAGGCGGAAGCAGTCTCATTGAACCTATAAGGAATTGAAACGGGTTTGCTCGGTGTTGAGCGCCGTTTCTTTTAACAGTCTCATTGAACCTATAAGGAATTGAAACTGAAAGCAGACGCGAAGAGGAAATCGCCGTTACTGGTCTCATTGAACCTATAAGGAATTGAAACTGCAAATTATGTAATGAGACAAGGCAGGCTTCAAACGTCTCATTGAACCTATAAGGAATTGAAACGGCGGTCTCGATTCCTGGGGGCAAAGCGGGAAAGGCGTCTCATTGAACCTATAAGGAATTGAAACATGCAGGCGGCGGAAAGACTACGGTCACGTGCGCTAGTGTCTCATTGAACCTATAAGGAATTGAAACAGGGGACGTACATAAGATATTTTCAGATAAGGCGTCTCATTGAACCTATAAGGAATTGAAACAAATCAAGTTTTGTCAGTCAGCCTTTGCCGGACACGTCTCATTGAACCTATAAGGAATTGAAACTGGAAAATGGCCACTATAAACGGAGCTGTATCGGAGTCTCATTGAACCTATAAGGAATTGAAACGCGGTGATATTGATAAAGCGCATCGCAAAGAACTTCGTCTCATTGAACCTATAAGGAATTGAAACAATCTGCATGGTGCACATTTCCAGCTCGCGTCACGTCTCATTGAACCTATAAGGAATTGAAACGATTACAAGCGTCATAACTATTTGGATTTTCTTGGTGTCTCATTGAACCTATAAGGAATTGAAACGGGACCAGCACGAATGGTTTTGTACAGTATAACACTGCAAGCGTCTCATTGAACCTATAAGGAATTGAAACGTAATCCTTTGATAAATTTCGTAGTATTAAGATGCGTCTCATTGAACCTATAAGGAATTGAAACTTTGTTGTTAAAAATACAACATAAACGGAGGAGTCGTGTCTCATTGAACCTATAAGGAATTGAAACGAACTAGTACCAACCACATGCGCCCTTGTTGTACCGTCTCATTGAACCTATAAGGAATTGAAACGGCTAAAGTAGTTAGCGGTCTTTGCATCCAAGACGTCTCATTGAACCTATAAGGAATTGAAACACATCAGAATAAATTTCCTCATTGTTCGATATCCTGTCTCATTGAACCTATAAGGAATTGAAACACGCATTGGTGATGAATACAGAGAACAATGCAATGTCTCATTGAACCTATAAGGAATTGAAACTATGAG
>JAUQXU010000489.1 GCA_030837935.1 Candidatus Brocadia sp. | reverse complement strand
AGGGTGGCACAAAATCCCCCTGAGAAAAGCTTGCTATAAAATCCCCCTTAACAAAGGGGGTAAGGGGGTTGTAAAAGTGTTTGGAAAAACACAACCCCCTTTATCCCCCTTTGTTAAGGGGGACAACGCAGGACTTAATTTGATAAAGGTGATCAACAATACCATAGTGCTGCAAGGCCTCAACCAAATTGATCATTTCTTTATCCCCTCCTTGCGAAGGAGGGGATAAAGGAGAGGTAAAACCTGCCAAAAAGAATTTTTTTATCAGGTCATACTATAAGGAATTTTGGCGGGAGCGGTACTTCTGACACTGTCGATACGTCACTGCGATGCTGTATCAGCGATATGAATTATGGTAACATACAAGCCTCATGACCGCCCTGCCTTTCGCCTCCGTCCTGCTGAAGCCAAGGACGTTGCTTCACTCCTCGAATTGGAAACCTCCTGCTTCGCCCGTAGCGAAGAGATGTTCAATCGAAGACAGCTGCAAAGGCTGATTGCAAATCCTCGTGCGATTGTGGCAGTTGCTGAGCGTAAAGGAGTGGTAGTGGGATGGGCTGCGGGGTTATTGCGGCGTTACCGCCAACGCCATTCCGGTCGACTCTATGCTGTAGCCGTGCATCCCGATGCGCAGGGCAAGCGCATCGGGCATAAATTGACCAATCATATCCTCCGCGCACTTACAGCACGCGGAGCACGGCGAATATTCCTGGAAGTCCATGCTGCAAACCAAAAAGCCATTAATCTTTACCACAAGCTAGGCTTCATTGATCAGGGATATCTGGCAAACTATTATGGTTCACATCACCACGGCATACGCATGATGCGACCAGCGACAACGACCCAACGTCCCAAGAGTTAATCATACAAATGGCGTGATGGTTTGTTTGGAAATAGACCCGGCAGTCTCGCGCAATAAAAGTTGCCGTATTCAGCTCTTTTGACAAACAGGCATTTGAAAGGGATATGCTAGAGTAGAAATAACTTACATTTACACAAAAGAACGGTGGGAATAACTAGTGCCGCTCGTTTCCCTTCGTTTCTTCCCTTTCCATTTTTTCCAGGCGCAGTATTAACCAGATGGATGCGCCAATGGCGAAGGGCAGCAAGATATATTGAATAATTTCGAGTTTAGACCGCGGTGTGGGGGGAAGTTCTGGTAAGGGTATTTGTGTGGGTTGTGCCAATGCCGTTGAGGTGGCTGCATTTGCCGGGACTGGTTGAGCTTGAACAGGAACGACTGGACAGGTAATATTTATGATTAAACATAAATAAATAATGATAAGTATATTTTTCACGGCTAACTTCAGGTGAATTTCATTGAATAAATAATGACTTTTTGTACTTATCGTATTCTTCTTTCGCTTCTTTGAATTTCCCTAGTTTATTATAGGTGTCACCCAGCAGAAAATGGGCATTGCTATTACCAGGATCAAGTTCCAGCAGTTTTTGGCACGCAACCACCGCATCATTATATAATCCTTTTTTGTTGTAAGCAACTGCAAGATTATACTGTGCAGCGTGATTTCCTGGATTTATGACCAAAATCTTCTTAAAAGCCCCGATGGCTTCATCAAACATCTCTTTATCATGATAAACAACGCCGAGATTATAATAGGCATCAGCATAATTGGGATTGATTTTTAATGCCTGCTGATACGCCGTAATTGCCTTATCCATGAGTTCCTTTTCAGTATACAGGCATCCGAGATTATAATACACCACGGCATTATTGGGATTCACCGATACATATCTTTCAAGCATCGGGATTGCATCATCAGTCATCCGTCTCTTAATATACAAAATTCCCAGGTTAAGATATGATTCGGAATCGTTTGGATTGAGTTCAATAACCTTCCTAAAGGAAATAATTGCCTCATTCATTAATCCGAGTTTACTGTAAGCCATGGCCTTCTTTTTGTAAGCATCGACCATGGTATTGTCTATATCCGTTGCCTTGTTAAGGGCCTCGACAGCTTCTTCTAATCGGCCCTGATTGAAATGCTTCAAACCTTCGTTATAAAGAACCTGCGCCGTGACCGGACTGGCAACTGGCTGAGTGGGTTGTGGGATTTGACTAATCTGCACAGTT
>JAUQXU010000488.1 GCA_030837935.1 Candidatus Brocadia sp. | reverse complement strand
CGTTTCTTTATGCGAAATTTTGAGGTGGTTTTTCTGGAGGAGATACGAATACATCGGGAGGACAAATTGAAGTATTACTGAAGAGAATACACAGGAATGATTCTTTTATTGGCTGAACCTGGCTCTCCAATACATATTTAGCCGTAAAGGTTATACTGGAAAGCGGATCGTTTTCGTACTTGCAGTTTACACTGCTTATGAATACCTGAAAACTGTTTTTCTGTTCATTGCCATTGTTCTGAAAGTTAGCCTGGTTTTTCTGTAGTCCGCAACAACAATGCGCCATGCAATCAGATTCCGTTTCGCATCCACATAAGTGTCCTTTGCATGGAAATTCTCCGGATTTCTTGACAGAGTTTACCCGTATACCGTCATTGCATAACGTCAGGCATAACATGACCAAAATTTGAATATACGCAAGTATCTTACTACTTTTCATCAGAAAAGACCATAATTCCCTTTAAGAAGGGGATATTTTCAAATTCTTCTTTTGTAAAAAGGATTTAAGAGGTTCCATTACCTTTATGATTAAACTAATAAAGTAATTGTAACCACAGACTTTGAGAAAAGGCAAGAATTTTATCCCATCCTCTGCGACCTGCGGCTATTTTGTTCCCTTCGGCTTCTCATTTTCTTGCTTACATGCACGTTCTAAATGGTCCTGCCATTTGCTGCCGTAATGTCTTTCTAACCAGCTTTCGATATGCCCCTGCCAACGATTATACGCCTGTTTTACACTTTCGATCTTTGGATGTATCTTAGAAGTGTATAAAACGCAGTCAGACCTGGGTACCTCCAGAAGAAAATATTCGGCAGGTTTTTCATTCCAGATCGCACTGACCCTGACTATTTCGTTATATTGGCTTAACTTTTCTTTCGTCTCATTGGCTGTATGGCCGGGAAAAATCTGTCCAAGCAATCCAGGGTCATCCTTGATAGCGTAAAACAAACGAAAGACATGTTTGTGTTTCAACGTTAGATAATTTTCAGATGCAATGTATTCATTGTAAACGCAAGGTGCAAGAATATCATGCATGAAACTGTCAGCCTTGTCCGGGAATTCTTTACAGGTATAAGGTCGACACCTCTTGCCAAATATACCGCATCTCAACAATACATGGATGGCAGAACCGTCCGGCGTATTAAGCTCTTTCAAATGAAAATTCAGACATCGGCATGGATTGTATATAATATCCTTTGCCTGAATGGTTGTATAAAGCAGTTTAATACCGGCAGTAGCATTGCCTCGTTTAAGAAAACGTCTCCACATGCCCAGATGGGTCTGTTCCCGGGGGATACTCATAAAGCAACATATCCCATCAGCACAGATATCATTGGTAAAATCTATATTCGTATTGATGTTAACTGTTTTGGAATCTGTTTTCATAAGTTCAATGCTTGTGGCTGTGGCCGTGCCGATGTTCGTGTTCATGCACTATTTCGTTATGTCGATGACGGTGTTGATGAACCAAATTGTTTTTCAGCAACAAGTCATAATTGCTTAATATCTCGTTATAATTTCCTGTCGCCACGGGTCTTTTTTCTTCACTAAAGACAAGTACCCGATCCGCTATCTCCTGGGCAAGAAAAATATCATGTGTCACAATTAAGAGTGTCTTTCCCTGCGATTTTAAAGTATACAGGATATTGATAAATTTAGATGAACTCCTGGGGTCTAGTCCACTCGTTGGTTCATCGAGCAACAAAATCTTTGGATTCATAGACAATACCGTAGCAATAGCTACCCGTTTCTTTTCACCAAAACTCAGATGATGTGACGTTCGCGATCCGTGACCTTCCATTCCTACCAGGGATAAAGCTTCCTGGGATGCCACAAATGCACGATCGTTGTCCAACCCCAGGTTTAAAGGTCCAAAAGAGACGTCGTCTATAACGGTAGGACAAAACAGTTGATCGTCGGGATTCTGAAATACCATTCCCATCCTTTGCCGTAACTCTTTCTTATTGGTTTCGGTAAGTCTTAATCCCATGATCTCGATATACCCGTCACCATCCAGAACACCCATCAGATTCATGAACAGCGTCGATTTGCCCGTACCATTGGCGCCAATAATAACCAGGGTCTCGCCTTCTTTCACATCAAAGCTAACGTCCCTTAATGCCGTAGTTCCGTCAGGATACTGATAATTAAGATTTGAAACAATTATAATCCTTGCCATAGGCGTGCAGTACTTACCTTAATATGTTCTATTTTATAAATGAGACCAGACACGATACACACGAGCGAAACGACTATACCTGCTATAAATAAATAATCTAAAGACGATAACCTGAAATGTTTAATACCATGTATTTCCCCGCTGAATCCACGTAGGATCATTGCATGGTAAATCCTCTCTGCCCGCTCATAGGTTCTGATAAACAGCATGCCAATCATATATCCCAGCACTCGAAACTGTTCCATATACCTTGAGCCAAAATAACGCAGAGACCTGGCTCGCATCAGTCGCCTTGCCTCTTCTAAAAGCACAAAGATGTAACGATACATAAACGACATGAGCATAACCAGGAATCGTGGCAGATGAAGCAAGTCTAGTCCCTTTAAAAAATCGGTAAAGGTTGTTGTTGAGGAGGCGAGTATAAGAAGAAGAATGGACAGACTCGACTTGACGATAATGTTGAGAAATGCCCAAGCGCCTTCGCACGTGACATTCAATTTCCAATATCCTATTTTCAACGACCAGCAAACCTGTCCTTGTTTTACAAAAGGCACAAACATTGCCATGAAGAAGATAAATGGTATTAAAATGCATAATCTTTTCAATATCTGGGCTGGTGTAATGTTTGAGAAGAATGAAATTGCCAGTATTAACAAGAAATAGAGTTCAAAATCCTTGAGACGTGTAATGGGTGTCAGAATTATGCAGAAAATAATAGCGAGAAAGGAAATGATTTTTGACCTTGGATCAAGACTTTCTAATAAACTATGAACGTATTTCATAAAACTGAATTGTTGCAATACCTTAAGAATACAACCACCCCACTGCCACAGATCAAAAACAATAGAGATGTAACATACATTATCTTTATAGCAATATCAATCGACTTTACGGTTAATTGATTCTGATCATCCCCAATAAATGGCTTTTCAACAACCTCACCATGATAGGTACTCGGCCCCCCTAACTGAACTCTCAATGCCCCGGCCATTGCTGCTTCTGGAATGCCGCTGTTGGGACTTTCATGCTTACGACCGTC
>JAUQXU010000487.1 GCA_030837935.1 Candidatus Brocadia sp. | reverse complement strand
AATCTGGATGCAAAGGTACATGCGGCAACAAAGGCAATAACCGAACACAAAGATACAAGCAGTTCGTGGACAGAATACGTTAAGATGTTTGAACGGAGACTTTATAAAAAATAGCAGAAATTTTTAGATTTACGATTTACGATTTACGATTTGTGATTTGTGATTTGTGATTTGTGATTTGTGATTTGTGATCATGGATAAAGTTCAATTACAAAACAGAACAAAAAACTTTGCACTTAGAGTTTTTAAAATGGTCGAAAAGTTGCCGAAGTCAAGAGGAATTGAGGTAATTACTCATCAACTTATAAAAGCTTCTACCTCTGTTGCCGCTAATTACAGAGCAGTATGCAGAGCTAAATCAAGGGCAGATTTTATTAATAAACTAAAAATTGTGGAAAAAGAATCTGACGAGTCTCTTTTTTGGCTTGAATTTATCGTAGACTTAGGACTTATGGATAAAAAATTATTAGAGGGTTTAACTAAAGAAGCAAATGAATTCGTAGCTATCTTTACTGCCGCAGTAAAGACTTCAAAAACAAATTATAAATCGTAATTCGCAAATCGTAAATCTAAAATTACCATGATCAATCCTATCGATATCCTCAGATTCATCCGCAGTAAAAAGTACAGCCCCATGACAGCCGCCGAGCTGGCAGAGCATTTTGAAGTCGCCGATGCAGAGTACCGTCAATTCTGTGACCTTTTGCAGGAATTGGAGTTTTCTGGTGAAATTGTAAAGATCAAGCAAAAGCAGTACGCTGACCCAGAAAAAGTGCACCTGCTGGTGGGCACACTGGAATGCAATCCGCGGGGATTTGGTTTTGTTATCCCGGCTAAAGAAGACGGCGGTGATGATATTTATGTCAATGAAGAAGGCATGGGGTCGGCCATGCATGGAGACCTCGTGGTGGTGCGGCTTCCCGCAACGGTACAAATTCCCAAAAAAAGGAAAGAAAAAGGAAGAAGCACAACGGGTCAAATTGTTAACGTTCTGAAACGCGTAAATGACTTTGTCGTAGGTTCCTTCGGAAAAACAAAACGATTGCGGTTTGTCGCTCCGGACGACCCCAGATTATTCAGAGATATCTATGTTGCGGAAGATGTTACAAAAGGCGCACAACCCGGCGACAAAGTAGTCGTTCGGGTTACTGCGTGGCCTTCCAGGCACCTCAACCCGGAAGGAGAGGTTACAGAAGTCTTAGGGAAGGAAGGAGATCCCAAGGTTGAACTCCGTTCTATTATCTATCAATTTAAACTTCCTCACACGTTTGCCCAGAGAATAATAAAAGAAACGCTGCATGTGCCCCATGCCGTTTCTCAACAAGAAATCCGGGACAGGCTCGACCTGCGTAACAAACGCATCATTACGATCGACCCGGAGGATGCCAAGGATTTTGACGACGCCGTATCCCTCGAAAAGGATAGCAATGGAGATTGGCATCTTGGCGTACATGTGGCAGATGCCTCATACTATGTAAGACCTGATACAGCCATTGACAAAGAGGCCCGCTATCGGGGTACCAGCGTTTATTTACCTGGTGAAGTTCTCCCCATGTTGCCCGAAATGTTGTCGAACAATATTTGCAGCCTGAAAGAAGGAGAAGATCGCCTCACTAAAAGTATCTTTATGACCCTTGATCGCAAAGGATATCTTGTCAAATCAGAGATCAGATATTCAGTCATTAACGTAACCAAGCGTTTGACATACAAGCAAGCTACCGCTATCCTCAATAATGAAATAGATATAAACATATCAGACGAAGCGGTTGACATGCTGCACAACATGGCGCATCTTGCTGAATTGCTGTTTAAAAACCGGCTGGAACGGGGCGCCATAGAACTGGACCTCCCTGAAATTTCCGTAAAATTAGACGAACACGGCTACATCAGGGATGTTGAAAAGGTTGAAAGAGACATATCCCATAAATTAATAGAGGAATTTATGCTCCTGGCGAATGAAACGGTGGCAACATTCATGTTTGAAAAAAAGATGCCTCTGCTGTGTCGCATCCACCCGGAACCAGAGGAAGATAGCATGTGGGAATTTGCGGAGTTTATCCGCGGACTCGAACATACCAGGATAGACCCCTTTAAAAGCAGGCACCTGCAGTCATTGCTCGACAAGGTGCGTGGAAAGCCAGAGGCCTATACGGTAAATCTCGTACTTCTGAAATCGATGAAACAGGCAGTTTATGCGGCAGGCGAAGGAAGGCACTTTGCGCTGGCGCTGGATCATTATACGCACTTTACCTCCCCCATCCGCCGCTATCCTGACCTGCTTGTCCATAGGATTTTAGATCAATATTTTTCGGGTGAGTTGTCGTCTCATTCAGTGCGAAATGTATGGATGAACTGTTTACCTGAATGGGCAGGGCATTGCTCGATGACCGAACGCAGGGCAGATGAGGTAGAAAGGGAAATCACCAAACTCAAATTACTTAGGTTCCTTGAACATGAGGTAGGAAAAATCTTCGAGGGTGTGATTACCGGCGTCCAGGAATTCGGCTTCTTTGTTCAATTAAATAAGTATCTGCTGGAGGGTCTTGTCCACATCCGCATCCTGTCAGACGATATCTATCAGGTAGACAAAAAAACCATGGCCCTTGTTGGTACTCGCCGTAAAAAGATGTACAAGATAGGAGAGGTTGTAAGGGTAAAGATATATAAGATCGACTTTTTAAAACGGGAAATTGATTTTATACACTGTGGCAATCAGGAGGAAAAAGGCAAACAGGGAAAGGCGCGAAAGATCACAGAAGATGACTACGATGAACTATAAGAGTTGATGTGGAGACTCACAAAACATCACGAAAGGACATTTGATGAGTAATGCCTATTCCTGCGGAAATGAGAGTCGGTATTATGTTTACATATTATACTCAACGTGTTCATTCATTGTGATTTATTAAAAATATGAAACCAAGAACCCCGAAGGGGTAAAATGATTATAGATGAAAAAACCGAAAACAACACCCAATCCCAAAGGGATGACATAATAGACACGCCGGGCATTTCACGGAAAAACGATTATATCACCCTTTAGTATCTTCTCAAAAACATTTTGACATTTTTAGCAAAAACATGAACAAGGTTGACTCACAAGTTTCGTGCTTCGGATTTTGTCTCTTCCGACTCGTTCGGGTTAGGGGTTTATCGGCTGGGTTTTGGCTATCGTCTATAATCATTTCATCCCTACGGGATTCATAGCGCTTTCATTGAATAGTATTAGATTTATCGTTTTGATATAGATTTTAAGTCGCCTTTTGCAAGGTTAAAATGCACCTGAAAATCCAACCCACGAAAATGGGAATCCAGATGCTGTTTCTGTAGAAGCGGGGAATTACTCAAAATACTGGATTCCTGCTTTTGCAGGAATGACACGCGGCTGAACAGATGTCAAATTTGGAAGATATAATTTGAGTACGCATGGGAAATATGACTGTTCCTCATGAAATGCTTGGGCTGATCGAACGATTCGACAATAATCGCGAGGCATATTGCTCCGGTACGTACAACGAAACCCAGCTTCGGCGCGAATTCATCGATCCTTTTTTTAAGATACTTGGCTGGGATGTGAACAACGAGAAGGGCTATGCCGAGGCCTACAAAGACGTAATTCACGAGGACTCCATCAAGGTCGGCGGTATGACCAAGGCCCCGGACTACTGCTTCCGCATCGGTGGCGTCCGCAAATTCTTCGTGGAGACGAAGAAGCCCTCGGTCAATCTCAAAGAAGATGTCGATCCCGCGTTTCAGCTGCGCCGCTACGCATGGTCAGCCAAACTCCCGCTCAGCATACTCACTGATTTTGAGGAGTTTGTCGTTTACGACTGCAGGGTCAAGCCTGATAAGTCGGACAAACCCTCTACTGCCCGTATTCTCTACCTCAACCACACCGAGTATGCACAGCGCTGGGATGAGATTGCCTCCATCTTCTCACGCGATGCGGTACTCAAGGGCGCCTTTGATAAATATGCCGAAACGAGCAAGGCCAAAAAAGGCACCGCTGAGGTCGATGCTGCATTTCTAAAGGAAATAGAATCCTGGCGTGACATGCTTGCCCGCAGCCTTGCGCTGCGCAATCCGGATTTAGCACAACACGACCTGAACTTTGCCGTCCAGCGCACCATCGACCGCGTCATCTTCCTGCGTATCTGCGAGGATCGAGGCATCGAAAAGTACGGTCGCCTCATGGCCTTGCAGAACGGTGACCGCGTGTATGTACGTCTCTGTGAAATGTTTCATCGTGCCGATGAACGTTACAACTCTGGCTTGTTTCACTTCCAAAAGGAAAAAGGACGTTCTGAATCGCCGGATACCCTCACGCCGAGTTTAACCATTGACGATAGTGCACTCAAGGATATCATCAAAAACCTGTACTATCCCGACAGTCCCTACGAATTCTCCGTCCTCTCTGCCGACATTCTTGGTCAGGTTTACGAGCAATTCCTTGGCAAGGTAATCCGCCTAACGGCCGGCCATCGTGCTGTGATAGAGGACAAGCCTGAGGTCAAGAAGGCGGGAGGGGTTTACTACACACCGACCTATATCGTTGATTACATCGTAAAGAATACCGTTGGCCGCCTTGTAACCCCCCTTACTCCCCCCGTAAACGGGGGGAAAAATATTTCCCTCCCCGTTTACGGGGAGGGTCAGGGT
>JAUQXU010000486.1 GCA_030837935.1 Candidatus Brocadia sp. | reverse complement strand
TTGTCGGTTAATTGTTTGGGGATAAGCACGATATTGCCATTCTCAACGGTTGCTTCAACCAAATCACCCACTTCTAAATGGAGTTTCTCGGAAAACCTCCTTAGGTATCGTGATCTGGTGTTTCGGCCTGATTCTCACGGTTGGTATTTTTTGTCACTCCTTAAATTGTAAAATTTAATCTTTTTCATGCCTCCAATTTTCCAACATTACAACTTTCTAACTTTCGTACTTTAGCAACAGAAATAACACCTCTCAAACAAAATTGTTCTGCCTGAATAATGTCTATTCTTGAGTCTTTTGGAATGCAATGGACATCCCGTTTTACCGGACAGCATCAGGTTAGCAATTATTAAGAGTGATGCTACCAAGGGTTGCAAGGATAGTGTCAGATGGATTATCCAGTAGGTAAATCATCGGGAAAATGCTTGCTTCGATATTATTTTTTGCTAATTTGTATGTGGCTTGTTTTCACCATTTTTTTGAACTGGCGGAAAGCGATAGCTGTCCCTGCTTGGGCAACCCTGATGTTTCTGATGCAGTATCTGTCCACACGCTATTACAGGAATAAGGCTATTCCAGATAAAATGCTTACTCTACCCATAATTGCTATTGTCGGAATCGTGCTATTCCGTGCTATTGGGAAATGGCGTGCTGAAAACCAGCGCAGTTTTGTTATTCTGACTGAACAGCCAGGCTCCTTTGTAATTCAAAAAATGGGAGACTATCTTCTCCTTGGAAAGTATGATGAGAACTCGAGAACGACGCTCAAAACGTTCAGAGTTTTATCTTGACCCTGACAAATCCTCGTGTATATTGTTTGCAGCTATAAAATATTGCATATTAGACTCGTTTAATATAGTAAACGCTTAAAGAAAGTTGTCATTGCGAGGGCGCTAGCCCGAAGCAATCTCTATAGTGGGATTGCTTCGCTGTCGCTCGCAATGTC
This sequence comes from Candidatus Brocadia sp., assembly GCA_030837935.1. GTDB lineage: Bacteria > Planctomycetota > Brocadiia > Brocadiales > Brocadiaceae > Brocadia. The sequence continues at coordinate 5,602 of JAUQXU010000486.1, read as the reverse complement.
GCTCGCAATGACCTGTACATATCAACTTATTTAAGATGTTTACTATAAGTAATAATGCTGGCAAGTCTTAAAAAGCCTTATGTCTTACACAACCCTTATCACAGCTTCAGAACTGGTTAATCAGATTACCAATCCAGATTGGGTAATCATCGATTGTCGTTTTTCCTTGGATGATACAGAACGTGGTCGAGGGGATTACCTTCAAGCGCATATCCCCGGTGCCGTCTATGCTCATTTAAACGAAGACTTGTCTGGCCAGATCGTCCCTGGCAAGACCGGACGTCATCCTATACCAAAGCCTGAAACATTTGTCAAAACTGTGTCAAATTGGGGAATAGATGCTAAAGTTCAAGTTGTAGCCTATGACGATAAAGGCGGCGCAATGGCCGCGGCAAGACTCTGGTGGTTGCTGCGATGGGTTGGACATGATGCCGTTGCTGTCCTGGATGGCGGTTGGCCGCAATGGCAAAAGAATGGATACCCGGTAGCAATCAGTATGGAGACCCGAAAGCCAAGAGCCTTTACTTCCCGAGTTCGAAACGACTTACTACTGAGTTCTGCAGATGTGTTAAAAATACTGCATAATCCGACCTTTCGCTTAATTGACTCTCGCAGTGCAGACCGATATCGTGGTGAAAACGAGACAATTGATCCGGTAGCTGGCCATATTCCCGGCGCCCTATCTGCTCCTTTTGCCGGTAATTTGGGTTCTGATGGTCTCTTTCTCTCCCCAAATGATTTGAATGCCCGCTTTCAGGATTTGCTTGGTGATATACCACCCGAACATACGGTTTTCTATTGTGGGTCAGGTGTCACCGCAGCACACAACATTCTTGCTTTCGCTCATGCAGGCCTTGGCGACGCCCGTTTGTACGCTGGCTCGTGGAGCGAATGGATCACTTATCCTGATTATCCAATCACCAAGGGATCAGAGTAAGAATTTCTGAAGAAACTATAAGATCAAGCATCCCGGCGTGCCAGACCAACCTGATCCGAACTCAGCATCTTTTGGTTTTATTTGTGTACGTACATAATATTTTATTGAAATTTATAAGCATTATTGGTATTATTGCCCTTTCAATTTTACATGTATTTTATAGTTTTTGGGGGCTCATATGGCAAATGGATTTAGCGGAAAAAAGAAGCATCGCTTGAACAGGAAAAAATATCTTTTAAAAAGGCGCCGAAGGAAGCACGAGAATGCCTGATGTTAAAATAATGCACAAACTAAGGTAAATGTGTAATTCATACCAACCCATAACCAGACGTGGGATGGTAGTAGTCAGATCTTATAAACCACCCCTTTTCATTTACCAGCTTACCCTTATCATCATTGTTTCCATACTTCTCTACCTGTATACCGTTGGAAACAATTTTGTCTATGATGATACGTTTACCGTTGCGAATAATTATCTGATAAGGTCGTGGCACAGGGTACCCACGATCTTTACCAGCGATTATTTCACAGCCGCTGGTGAACTCAGTTATCGCCCCCTCGTTACGTTGACATATTTTATAGATTACACCCTCTGGCACCTCAATCCCCTCGGATATCATCTTACCAACCTGTTACTCCATTGCCTTAATGCTGTACTTTTGTTCTTCTTGCTCATTCGTCTCTTGCCCGTGGTCGAAATCGGAACATGCAAAGAATCGAATTCTGCCTATCCCAAAAATTCAGAGACACCAGTTTTACGATCAGCGGCTACAAGAACATCCATACCCTTTATAGTCAGCATTGTCTTTTGCTCCCATCCCCTCCTTGCAGAGGCCGTCAATGCTATCAGTTATCGCGAAGACCTGCTTGCCACTACCTTTTACTTCTCGGCCTTTCTCTTCTATCTCAGGGCTTCTCAACAAAGGTCTCCCCTGTGGTATGCAATCTCCCTGGTGTGCTATTTCATGGGATTATTCTCCAAGGAAACAACCATCACCTTCCCGGCACTCATCATTATGTATGACTTCCTATGCCGGAGAAAGACACGGTTGACTTATACAATTATTCGTTACTACACCGGTTATTTCCTTATGAGTGTCTTTTACCTGCTGTTACGTTTTGTATTCTTGCACAACCCGGCAGAGTCCGGCATTCTGTATCCCCAGGGAAGTCTCTGGGTAAACGTTCTTACCATGTCCAAGGTACTGGCTTCCTATATCAAACTGCTCTTCTTCCCTATCAATCTTAATGCCGATTATGTAGTTCCGTATACTTCGTTTCCAACGGAAATATCCTTTCTCTTATCCCTCCTGCTGATCATTTCTGTGATTATAATTACCTACAGACTATTTTTTTATTCTAAAATTTTATTCTTTTCCGTCCTATGGTTTTTCATTACGCTGCTTCCCGTCATGAATATCATTCCCATAGAAAACATTATGGCTGAACGTTATCTCTGTATACCTCTTGCCGGATTTTGTATCCTGGGGGGATTCCTGCTTAATAAAATTTCAACCGCAGACACAAACAGAAGGTTCTTAAATTCTTGTGGTTTTACCCTCATGATCAGCATCATCTTAATAGGTTTTTCCTGGCAAACTTGCCACATTTCTAAGATTTGGTTTAACGAACCTTCGTTTTTAACAATAACCGCTAAAAAGTCACCTCAAAGTGCGCGGGCACACAACAATTTAGGTGTTTTGTATAAAAAAATGGGGTTTATAGATGCCGCTATTCGGGAATATACTACGGCTATTCAAATCAAACCTGGTTATTCTGAGGCACACAGTAATCTCGCCAATGCATATATAGATAAAGGATATTTTAAGGAGGCTATTACTGAATATAAAAGATCTATTGAGATCAGTCCATTCAATGAAACTGCCCATTTTAATTTAGGTGTAGCCTATGGGAAGATGGGATTATCCAGGAACGCCGAGATTGAATATGAAAATGTAATCCGAATTAACAACAACAATCCGCACGCACACAACAACCTGGGGAATATTTATGAAGACAGGAATTTGATGGAGAAAGCTATGGCAGAATATAAGCTTTCCCTTTCCATTGACCAAGACAATGCCATCGCGCACAATAACATGGGAAATGTGTTTTGCAAAAAAGGTTTGATTGATGAGGCCATTCTGGAATATAGCGCCGCAGCAGAAAATGACCCAACACGTATTATCTATCACGAGAATTTGGGTAATACGTATCTGAAAAAAGGTCTTATTGGAGAAGCGATTGCTGAATTTGAAACAATCCTTGCCGTAGATCCAAAAAATTCTGCCGCATACCTGAATCTTGCTATGCTCTATTGGAACCACAAAAAGGATAGCGAAAAGGCCTGTTTTTATTTGAGGAAACTAGCTGACCTGGAACCAGACCGAAAAGAAGCTATCAATAAGATGATTGAAAAACTTCAGACAGAAAATCGTTGATTTTCAAGGGGTGATCTTTCAAAACTGGCTGTAGTGCCGACTTTTTCATATGACCCTTTGTATTTACTGGCTTCGCAGCTCATACACCCCTCGAATTGCGAAGGTCGGATTCGGTGGTTAGTCACTCATTGTCGACAAAAAAGTTTGACGGATTTACTATTCGATTTTCGAAAAATCAAAAGTGGTCAGTCAAAACCAAACTTCAGATTGAGTTCATGCAGCCTTCCATCATCAACCAGAGTTAACTTTTTTGCCTCGGTGATAGCGGTTGTTCTGATTTCGATATGGATAATATAGGTGCTCCTCCGGTGGCGATAATGGATCTTGAATTGTGACCAGTCAGGGGGTACGCAAGGTTTCAGCGTAAGTTCGTTCCCGGAAATTTGAATGCCCAATATGAACTCAACGCCAGCGCGATACATCCAGCCAGCGGCACCCGTGTACCAGCTCCAGCCGCCACGACCGGTATTTGGAGATTCAGAATACACATCGCCGGCCAAAACATATGGTTCAATTTTATACCGATTTACTTCGGCCATATGACTCGTGTGGTGAATCGGATTTAGAAATGAAAAGAGTTCATGGGCCTTTTTGCCGTCACCGAGAAGAGCCGTCGCAATTACGACCCAACTGCCTGCATGTGTGTACTGACCTCCATTTTCACGCACGCCCGGCAAGTACCCTTTGATGTAACCAGGATCTAAGGGTGTCTGATCAAAAGGCGGAGTGAACAGTAAAATCATCTCATCATCTGGCTTTACTAAACGCTCGTATACTGAACGCATAGCGGTTCGTGCTCGCCCGGTTTGACCCGCACCAGAAATAACCGCCCAGGTCTGGGCCAGCGAATCAATCTGGCATTCGGTGCTTTTGGCTGTGCCCATTGGCGTTCCGTCATCGAAGAAAGCCCTTCGATACCAAGATCCATCCCAGGCGTTGTTCTCGACCGCTTCAATAAGAGATTTTGCATGTCTTGACCAAACCTCACATCGCTCCATATCGCCTGCCTCACGCGCCAGCGGTGCAAAGTTTTGTAAGTTTACATACAGAAACCAGGCCAGCCATACGCTTTCTCCTTTGCCCCCGATTCCAACATGATTCATCCCGTCGTTCCAGTCTCCGCATCCCATGAGTGGCAGGCCGTGCGAGCCTGTTTTCAAGCTGTAATCCAGAGCGCGGGCACAATGTTCGTAAAGAGATGCCTTTTGAAGCGACACGCCCGGAGTGAAATAGGAGTCTTCTTGATCGGGCTTGAGAAGAGGGCCGTCAAGAAAGGTAATGGGCTCCTTCAATATAGAAAAATCTTGAGTCACACGTAAGTAGTGCGAAACAACATAGGGAAGCCATAAGAGATCATCTGAAAAACGGGTGCGCACACCCCGGCCGTTAGGGGGATGCCACCAGTGTTGCACATCACCTTCAGTAAACTGCCGGCTTGCCGCCAGCAAAAGCTGTTTGCGCGCTATTTGTGGCGCAGACATCATCAATGCCATTACATCTTGCAATTGATCTCTGAAGCCGAAGGCGCCGCCAGCCTGGTAGAAAGCCGCACGGGCCCAGAGCCGGCAAACGATGGTTTGATAGAGATACCAGCGATTGATGACAAGATCAAAGCTACGATCTGGTGTCTCAACTTGAATTGTGCCGAGCAGGTCTTGCCAGAGTGTATGTATGCGTTCAAATGCGTGAACGAGATTCATAGTGCGCAAGCGACTGATCAAATCTCGGGCAGCAGAGCGATCTGAGGCTTGTCCCAGGATAAAAACAATTTCTGCTTTTGCACCCGCCTTGAGCTCAATTTCGGTTTGTAGAGCCGTACAGGGGTCGAGTCCACCCCCAAAGCTCCCCCGAAGAGGTTCTTTCTGTAAGAGGGCGGCTGGGTGAGTAAGGGCCGAGTTGCGTCCGATAAATTCAGTGCGATCACAGGTGAATGAGGTCTGTCCACGCAAAAGGGCGCTGAATGCTATTTTGTTTCCATGTTCAATATTTCTCGGGTTAAATGCAAAGACGGCTTGTGAAGCCTCGTCAAATTCGGTGATGGTGGTTGGAGCCATGGAAGGGCGTGAAAAGCCAAGTACCCACTCGACATAGCCAGAAATGGATAGGCGCCGTAAACCCTTTGACCGGTTTTCGAGAACAAGGCGGGAGATTTTAACTGGATGATCGGGGAGTACAAATTGATTCAGTTCAGAAAATATGCCGTAAGCGTATGTCTCAAAACGAC
>JAUQXU010000485.1 GCA_030837935.1 Candidatus Brocadia sp. | reverse complement strand
CAGAAGAATTAGTAAGGGGTGTTGGTGAATTTGTGGGACAACTAATTTCAGGGGCAAAAGGGTAGTTTTGTCAACGTTGCAGGTGATTTGTTTGATGGTCGTCAAGACTCAAGAAATTGCAAATAATTAACTTTTTGTATTGACTTAAGTATGAGAATAAGTATAATGCTTTTTCTCAAAAAATATGACTAGCGATGTACGTTTAAATAGAAGAAGTATAAGTGACATTAATATGCAAAATAGTATCCTGAAAGGAGGTGGTTTGAAAAGGAGGGGAAGCTGAGAGCTTTTTGTTATGTAAAGCAATCGAATGACGATTGTGACGTATGAATAATGTGAAAGGAGGAGAATATAAAGTATCATGCATAAATTATTAAAAGTAACATTGGTATCGGCATTAATTGGCTGTGGAACAATGGGGGTGGTTGCTAACCTGATGACGAAAGAGGCAAAGGCCGTTGAAATCATCACCCACTGGGTACCTCACGAAGTGTATGGTGCGCCTGGAGAGCCTGATAATAATGGTAAGGTGTTCTTTTCTGGCTTAGGTGCAAAATATATGGGTTATCCTAAGGACTCGGGTGCGCCGCCTTATCCAGGGAAATATAGCAAATTTTGGAAGACATTACCTGCATATCGTTATTACATCCCGGACTATATGTACAACAGGGATGAGGTAAGACCTTCAAACCCGATTAAGGGTACATTTCAATTAGAGCAGTGTATCGCATGCCACTCAGTTATGACCCCAGGTATCGTTAGGGATTATAAGAAGAGTGCGCATTCCAGGGCAGAACCAAGCCCAACCGGTTGTGACACCTGTCATGGTAATAACCATCAGAAGCTGACCATGCCTTCATCAAAGGCTTGTGGTACCAGCGAATGCCATGAGACGCAGTATTCAGAGCAGGGGCAGGGTGGTATTGGATCGCATGCATCCTGTTCGAGTTTTGCGCAGGTAGAATGTGCATGGTCAATTGAGAGACCGCCAGGAGATACAGCTGGTTGCACGTTCTGTCATACAAGCCCAGAAGAAAGGTGCAGCACATGTCACCAGAGGCATCAGTTTGATCCGCAGGTAGCAAGGAAGTCGGAACAGTGCAAGACATGCCACTGGGGTAAAGACCATAGGGACTGGGAGGCTTATGATATCGGTCTCCATGGTACGGTATATCAGGTGAACAAGTGGGATCCAAAGCAGTTCGATTGGACAAAGAAGTTGGCCGATGCTGATTATGTTGGCCCAACCTGCCAGTATTGCCACATGAGGGGCGGTCATCATAACGTACAGAGGTTCAGCACGGTATATGCCAGTATGGGTATGTCCATGGCAGACCGTGGCGCACCTATTTGGAAAGAGAAGAGAGACCGTTGGGGATCGGTTTGCGACGATTGCCATTCACCAAGATTTGCCAAGGAAAACCTGCAGGCTATGGATGAATCCGTTAAGGATGCAGGTTTAAAGTATCGTGAGACATTCAAGGTAGCTGAAGACCTTGTCAAGGATGGTGTTGCTGATCCAATGCCAAAGGACTTGTGCCCTGATTGGTCAGGTCAGCATGTCTGGAGTTTGAAGATCGGCGCTTATCATGATGATCCGGCATTTGGTGGTAAGACCGGTGAATCTGGTGAGTTCAGGATGTCGAACGTTTCTGATATTGAAAGGCTTTGCTTCGAGAGCGTTGGATACTTCCAGACATACATTTACAAAGGTATGGCACACGGTTCATGGAACGACGCCACATACTCTGACGGATCGTTTGGTATGGATCGTTGGTTGGTTAACGTAAAGCAGGATGCTTCTCAGGCAAGGAGACTTGCTGCTATCGAGAAGAAGGTTGGCATTACCTGGGTTCCGGAGAGTTTCTGGAAGACGGGCGAGTGGCTTGATCAGTTGACAGGTCCATACATTGTGAAGAATCATCCTGGCAAGACGATCTTCGATCTGTGTCCTGATCCAGGTTGGTTAGATACACACCATGCACCTGCTGAAGAAGTTGAGTACATCAACAGGAAGATAAAAGAACTCGGCTGGGCGACCCCAACTGATCCTCATCATGGTGACTCACACGATGAAGGCGCAAGGTCACAAGGAAAGCATCACTAATTTGTTATAGTTGTTTTTTTAATGTAACGGTTAATTAAGGGAAGCTGTGCGTAGTTTGCACAGCTTCCTTTTTTTATTATAAAAGGGTTGAAATCAAAGAACTTTTACATATACTTAGTAGACTAAAATATTAGCTAAATATACTTTTGTTATACTTGAGTGGAGATGGATATGAAATTGTATAAGTACGCATTGTTTTTAATGTCGCTGGTTATTTTTTGCCTACCGTTTGGTTGTGAGAAGGGGAAAAACCATAGTGAGATTGCCGATGGCCTGGTGAAGGAAAATAAACTCGATGAAGCGTTGGCAGAATATACAAAGGCCATAGAAGCCAATGTAAATCTGGCAGAGGCCTATTATGGAAGAGGGGTCGTATATTTTCAACAGGACAAGCTTGAGGAGGCTGCGATTGATTTCAGAAGGGTAATTGATATTAAACCAAATTATATCGATGCCCATAAGAAGTTAGCGGAGACATTTGTTAAAATTGGAGCACCTGATGACGAATTTCAAAAACGTTATAAGGCGATAGAAAACGACCCGGATAACCCTCTAACTTATGTAGACCTTGGCGTCTTTTTCCACAAATTGGAAAAGGATATAGATGCCATAGAACAATATAAGCAGGCATTAGAACTCGATCCAAACAATCCTTATATTATGTTTAATTTAGGTGTAGGATATTTGGATATGGGTTTATACGAAGATGCAGAAACCACCTTTCAAAAAGTTACTGAAATTAATCCGGTATACGATAATGCGCATTATAACCTTGCTGTGTCTATGCACAAACAGGGAAAGGTGGATGAATGTGTAAAAGAACTCAACAAAACACTTGAAGTGAATCCAAAATATTCTGACGCTTATGTTGTATTTGGCTTGATTAGTCTTACAGAAAAGAAGTTTGAGGAGGCTATTGCTCAGTATAATAAGGCTGTGGAGATAAACCCTGATAATCTTGAGGCCCGCTATCAAAGAGCGATCGTCTTTGCCTTGCAAAAGAGATATGACGAGGCATTGGCAGAAAATATGGCGGTATTAGAAAAGAACCCAAAACATGCCAATGCAGCATACAATATCGGTGTAATCTACCACAGGACAGACCGACTCGACAAGGCTATGGAATGGTATGATAAGATAGCAAAGAAGATTGATCCACTTTACGAAGATGCCTATTACAACAGGGCACAAATCTATTCAATGAAGGGGGATCACAGCAAGGCCTATAGCGATTATCTCTCATATTCGTATATTATGAAATGGAGGACGGGAAAAGATCCTGCGGTGGTCTATAAACAGGATGAAATTAAGGAGATGTTCTTGTCTTCAGTGCCAGCCTTAAAAGGTCAGGTAAAGGACCAGGAATTGGAATTAAAATCAAATTGACATGGTAAAACGATTATCAATCGCAGGAATAATCACGCTGTTGCTTTCCCAACCTTGTGGATTTGCAAAAGAAGTCCCGTCATCCGGTGACAGGTATTTTGATAATGGACGATTGGATGAGGCCATTCATGAATATAAGAAGTTACTTGAAAAAAACAAGAAACAGCCTGAGATTTATTTTAAACTGGGAAATGCCTATTACAAAAAAGGGAATCTCGAAAAGGCTTTACAAGCGTTTACTATAGCTACTCAACTCAAGCCGGATTATGCAGAGGCTTATCAAAGGTTTTCTGAGGTAAGTATGCAGATCGGTGTACCAGAGGATGAGCTTAAGATTTGCCTGAAAGAAGTACAAAAAGACCCTAATAATGCAGATGCTCATCTTCAATTGGGCATGATTTATTATAAACGTAATCTTTTTGATGAAGCAAAGAGGGAATACGAAACGACGATAGGACTCGACTCTAAGAAGGCGGAGGCATATTTTAACCTCGGTGTTTTATACCAGGATGTTAATACCCATGATAAGGCGCTTGAAATGTATAAAAAGGCGATTGAGGTATTACCGAACTATGACAAGGCGCATTTTAACATGGGAATTGCTTACTATCAGACAGGACGCGTGGAGGAATCTATCGCAGAGTATAAGCGAGTTATTGAAATAAATCCGAGGCATGCTGAAGCGTATGTGAATTTGGGAATTGCCTGTTTTGTAAAAGGATTGCACAACGATGCCATTGAAGCTTTGAAGAAGGCGTTAACACAGGGGGCAAATATTGCCAAGACTCATTATTATCTTGGCAATATTTATCATAAGATGGACAAAACAGACAAGGCGATAGTTGAGTACAAGCTAGCAACAGAAGCCAATCCAAGATTGGTTGCACCACACTATAATTTAGGCGTAATTTATCTGAAGAAAAAAATGCCTGATGAGGCTATTGAAGAACTTTCAAGGGTAATTATTCTTGACCACGATTATGCCAATGCCTATCTGAACCGTGGTAGGGCTTACGAATTGAAGGGCGATAGGGTAAATGCACAGAACGATTACAATTCCTACCAGCATGCCAAATCGGCCTTTGCAAGGATTTACAAAGAAGAGAACGTATCATCCTATTATGAAGGTTCAAATCCTGATAAATAAATATGGAAGCAGATATGGCAACTATTAGTGCACTTCTTTGCTCTTATCTTCCTGCTTTCTGGCTTCTTTGACAGTTTTCCCAGTTTCCGTTGTATTGTCTTTAGCACAGCGGAAGCCGATGCTTTTGTTTCGATCCTCTGGTTTTCCAAATATCCTTACAGCGCAACGCATCTTATATGCATAGGGGGCAAATAAAGAAGCCCCTTTGATCACTCGCATGCCAGTGCTGGTTTCCGGTCCTTTAGGATTTATGCTTGGACTCGTTTGGTAATATTCCGGATGATACCAATCGTTGCACCATTCAGAGACGCTGCCAATTAAATCCAGGCACCCATACAGGCTCGCTCCATATTCAAAACTACCCACAGACAAAGGCGCATCAGGGCCGACATTGCTTCGTTTAGCGTCCCACACATTGCCCCATGGAAATCTGCGCCCGTCAGTTCCCCTGGAGGCCTTCTCCCATTCGGCTTCTGTGGGCAAACGTTTGCCTGCCCATGCGGCAAAAGCGTATGCATCATACCAGTCGACACGAGTTACAGGGTAATCAGGATAGTCATAATAGGGATAATCCCATCCTGTGTGAGGTGTCCCAGGAGTATGGTCTTTGTTTTTTGGTTCACCGGGGAAACATTTACTGTGGTCTCCGGTGCTTTTGATAGATTGCAAAAATTCCCAGTACAGGGCATTGGTGACCTCATATTTATCGATGTAGTATGAGTCTAAATATACTTCATGTTGTGGCGTTTCTTCAGGAATAAATTCGTCTTCTGTTGTACCCATAATAAATTTTCCTGCAGGGATTACTATCATTTCACTCCATTTCCCACGATTTTCAGCCAGGGCTTTTTTCATCCTTTCGTCCCGTTCAGTCAGCGTTAACTCCTTACGTTGACTCTTTTCGGATGGTTTTAGCCCTTTTTCTAATTTATTTATGTAAACTTTAACATCCTGGAGCCTCTTTTGGTAATTTTCATCTGACTTCGTTTCAGGTGGTTGCGCCTCCAATAATGTTTTACATTTGTCGAGACGGGCTAAGGCCTCCCTTTGATTTCCAAGCTTCCAATAAATTCCTCCCATCTGAAAATGGAGAGATGGAAGGTCTGGATTTAATGTTTCTGCTCTTTTGTATTCTTCCAAAGCTCCTTCATAATCATTCAGTTCTTCGCGCAGTCGATTTCCTTCCATAAGGTGATACATGGCAGCTTTCGTCTTTTCTTCCTGAGTGGCATTTGGTGGAAGGTTGATTTCTATTTTTTTATCAGGTATAGAAGTTTTTTTGTCGGCTGAAGATTTGGAGATAAGTTGCGTCCCGTCTTTTTTACAGAATTTTTCACCTGGATTTGCCTTTTCCTCGCAGGTTGGACATATGAGATCGGCTTCGTTGAATTCCACAAGTTCTTTGCCGTCGATACTGCAAAAGCCTATGTCTCCCGGGTATATTCGATTACATTCCGGACAAAACTTGTTTTTCGTGACATTTTCTTTTGTTTTTGGTAAAGACTCTCTTTTCGATGGTGGATTTTGAGACTCACCTTTGGGTGTCTGGGCCAGAAGCAAATTGTATTGCAGTATTACAAACATAATAAATGCAAAAATCGGATATACAAAATTCACAAGAAAATCTCCTTATTGTCAAGTAATCAACATAACTGAATATATACAAAAAAGAGATACATTCGTAGTATCCCTTTTTGTGGAGTAAATGAGAAACGACCTGATAGAACTAAGGTTTCTTTTCAGCCATCTCGATAGATCGGGTTTCTTTTTCAAGCTTCCAGTTTGACCATTCGCCCCATTCAACATATTTTTTACCATCGGACAGCCAGTATTGTGTACCATCTCTTTCTCTTGTGCAAGTAAGGTTTTCTACCGTACGCGCCTGTGTCTGTTTTATGATTTTAAAAAAGTGACAATCCACCTGATGGAAGTTGATTTCTGAATTATTCTTTACTTCCTTTAATTCAAGATCTTCAACGGTTAATTTCTTTTCATTGAATTTCTTTTCGTCCACAGGAATTTCATAAGTAATGGTCTCCGTTACTTTAATGGAGATTGGGTTCGGTTTCTCATCCATCCATGGGATTTGGAGAGCTCCTCCATAAGGGGCAAAGGATTGGTGATAGCTTGGTAGCTCACTGTCGGGCTGTTTGGTAGTATCTATAATTCCTCCACCGGCATGCTGCCCCTGAGCAGGTTTTGCAGTAAAAAGCATACAAGAGGAAAAAATAAGAATCGAGCCACAAATCAGGGATTTCGTATAGTTTTTCATTATATGTGATTCCTTCAGCAAATTTTATATGTGTTAAAATTTTTAATAAGAAAATTTTACATGAGGGTGGCGTCTTTGTCAATTAATTTAGATCAGCCTGGTTTACAGGCATTTTAAATTTCTCCTGACAAAAAAATTGTCGTCAGGCAAAAAATCAAGTGAGAAGTTGTACTTGAAAGGATTGATCTCACTGGTTATTAAAAAATGACTTGAACATAAAATAACTTTGTGGTAGAATTCTCGAACTTTTGTATCTATAATTGTTTTTTATATACACAAACAGCCTTTTTATAGTATTTTATTCCTACATAAATAACCAAAAAATATATAGAACGAAGACACCCTTTCAAAAAGATCGTGAGGAGGAATGTATGGAGCGGTTGAAGCAGTTGTGTGAATTTATTCAGAGAAGAAAAAAACTCGTAGGCTTCTTCACTATAATCGTATTAGTAGTTTTTTTTGTTACGATAACAAAGGTTTACCACTACTCAGAGAAGAGCGAGTTTTGTGCTAGTTGCCATGAAATGAAAATTCATTATGATTCTTTTAAGGCATCGAAGCACCATAACGAACACGTTGAGAATTGTCATGCCTGTCATGTTGGTCCCGGGCTCAAGGGCTATGCCCATGCGAAACTCAGCGACGGAACGCATGATTCACTAATGCACTCATTTCAGGCCTATACCGATGGCTCGTTTATTGAGATTGCTGAAGATAGCCTTCAAATCTTAAACGGAAACTGTATCCGCTGCCATTCAGAGGGTTTTACAAAGGATAAGTCTCATATTGAATTTGTTTTAAAAAGCAATAAACACCGCACCGAGTTTGCTCATAATATAGCACTTGAAAAATTGACATGTACGGATTGTCATCTTGGCGTGGTTCATCCGCACATGCCGGGTGATTTGTTCAAGGCCTATGTAGCAAAGAAGATCAAACCGTACGGCACATACGAAGAAACCGATTGTCTGGCCTGTCATAAAATGGCCACGCCAGAGGTTGTGAAGGAATGGACAAAGGGCGTTCACGCGGTGAAGGGTGTGACGTGTGTTACTTGTCATGGAAACGATCATCGGTCAATTGCAAAGAAACGTGGTCATGTTTCAGCAAGCATCTGCGGCGAGTGCCATCAGAATCAATATGTTGAGTTTCGCGAAAGCGCTCATCTTCAAGGTCATCCTGTAGCAGTTCCAAGCAAATTTGATGTGATCAGCACAAGGTTGTTGAATATTAAGGATTGTAAAGGGTGTCATAAGTTAAGCCTGAGTTATGAGTTCGATAGAATTGGCGGGAGCTGTGATGCCTGCCATCCAAGCCACAAATTCTCGGTGGCAGATGCAAAAGCGTACGATGCCTGCGAAAAGTGTCATGTTGGCGGACCTGAGCATTCTCAGTTAGAGATGGGCAAGGGGTCGATTTTTGGCAAGGTTTTAGAGTTACGTAACCAGGGACTTATTAAAAATGATTTGGTGACATGTCAGACCTGCCACGGTCCAAACAAATCACATAATTTTAGTAAATCTTTTATACCGAAAGAAGTTGATGTATTACTCTTTGGAGGTTATGGATACTTAAGGCCTCAGACAACACATCAATAGTATCAAATATACTTGAATAAACCTTTAAATTGGTTTACCATTAATCCCACCGTCCCTTAACGGTGGGATTTTTTTTGTCAGTGCATAGAGTATTTGTTCTCATAACCCGTATCGCAGGTGTTTATTACCTGCATATGGCATTTTAATTTACGAATGAAAGGGCAAAGATGGGAAAGAATCTGGTACATAAAATTTTAAATTCGCATCTTGTATCCGGAAAACTAAAAGGCGGCGAAGAGATTGCTATTTCTATTGATCAGACTCTCACGCAAGATGCTACCGGTACCATGGCTTATCTCCAGTTTGAAGCTATGGGTGTACCAAAAGTAAAGACAAAATTGTCGGTGAGCTACGTTGACCACAATATGCTTCAAACAGGTTATGAAAACTTTGACGATCATGTATTCCTTCAAAGCATTGCCAAAAAATACGGTATTTATTTTTCCAAACCTGGGAATGGCATCTGTCATCAGGTGCATCTTGAACGATTTGGCGTGCCTGGGGAAACCTTGCTGGGTTCTGACAGCCATACGCCTACATGCGGGGGGTTGGCTATGATAGCTATTGGTGCAGGAGGCCTGGATGTAGCCATTGCTATGGCCGGTGGACCATTTTATGTCACCATGCCAAAGGTAGTTTTGGTAAAACTGAGTGGCGCGTTGCAATCATGGGTAACTGCAAAAGATGTGATATTAGAATTATTGCGCAGGTTAACGGTAAAAGGCGGTGTGGGCAAAATATTTGAGTATGGCGGCGAAGGAGTAGCGACACTTACCGTGACAGAACGCGCTACAATCACGAATATGGGGGCGGAACTTGGGGCACTCACTTCGGTCTTTCCCAGTGACGCGCAAACAAAGAAATATCTCAGGATGCAGGGGAGAGAAGACGTATGGAAATCTTTAAAGGCCGATGCCACCGCTCAGTATGATGAGGTTGTAGAGATGGATCTTTCGTCCCTGGAGCCGATGATTGCCAGACCTCACAGCCCTGATAATGTTTGTAAGGTGAGTGAGATAAAAGGCGTAAATGTTCAACAGGTTTGTATTGGAAGTTGTACGAACTCATCGTATCATGACCTTATGGTAGCGGCGGCGATGTTAAAGGGCAGGAAGGTACATCCGGAGGTAAGTCTTACTGTTTCTCCTGGTTCGCGGCAGGTGTTGGAGATGATAACAAAGAATGGCGCTTTGGCGGAAATAATCGCAGCAGGCGCGCGTGTTGTTGAGGTCGCTTGCGGACCTTGCATTGGGATGGGACAAGCCCCACCTTCGGGTGGCGTTTCGGTGCGGTCGTTTAACAGAAACTTTGAGGGTAGAAGTGGAACAGCAGATGCACAGGTTTATCTGGTGAGCCCGGAAACGGCTATAGCAACCGCGATCAATGGCGTTATTAGTGACCCCAGGGATTTTGGTGAACAGATCGTTATTAAATATCCAAAAAAGTTTACGGTAGATGACAGCATGATTATTCCTCCCTCTGAAAAACCAGAAGAGGTAACGATTATGAGAGGGCCAAATATAAAACCTTTACCAAAAAAAGAACCTATGCCAGATACCCTAAAAGGTGATGTTCTTTTAAAGGTAGGGGATAATATTACTACCGATCATATTATGCCGGCCGGGGCAAAGGTTTTACCCCTGAGGTCGAATATCCCTGCCATTTCTGAATTTGTATTTGAGAAGGTGGACAAAGAATTTGTAAAACGGGCCAAGGAAAAGGGGGGTGGTTTTCTTATTGGCGGGACGAACTATGGCCAGGGCTCAAGTAGAGAGCACGCCGCTCTTGCACCCATGTTTTTAGGAGTAAAGGCGGTTATTGCTAAATCCTTTGCCCGTATCCATCGTGCAAATCTCGTTAATTTTGGCATCCTGCCGTTAACCTTTGAAAACGAGAGTGACTATAACGTATTTGATCAGGGAGATACTATAGAACTGCCCGATATAAAAAATACATTAAACTCGGGTGGCAGGATCATCGTAAATAATTTGACAAAAAATAAGGAAATAAAAGCAATGCACACATTAAGCCCTCGCGAGATCGATATCCTTTGTGCCGGTGGTTTGTTGAATTATCAGGCGCAGAGTAGCACGTAGCGTATAAAGTTGTGATGGTCAAATGTTCAGTTCTCAAACTTCGCATCTTCTTCGTAGTCTTACCTTCTTGTTTTTCCCCTCTGCGGTCTTTGCGCCTCTTTGGTGGATTCTCTCTGCTGAATGAAATAGAGAAATAGAAATATTACAAATCACGTATAATTACGCTTCTGGCAAACATATGAACATATCCCTCATAGAAAAGTTTATTGAAAAAATAACGCATGGCAAAAAAGAACAATGTGATCGTTTTTATGAAATATTTTCAGCACGGGGATTTTTGCTGGAATTGGACAGGAGTTCTGGAATTGTACGGCTAACTGACGATTCCCACAGAGAGGACGGTGAATTCCTGGAAGTACTGCAGCATAGTGATTATAAAAAGATGTATAATAAACCGCATCAGGACGCAATTGACGAACACGGAAACGAAGACAGGAATCAGCATCAGCATGTATATTTTGACTTTATCGATATACAATTGTTTGATATACATAACAATCAATATTTGAACGAGATATTTACCCATGAAATTCCCGTTGATCTTTTTCGTTTAAATTGGGAACGGGATTGGTATGGCAAATACGATCAATTTAAGACATGTGAGCAACTCCCTGCAATACGGGTATATGATCTGGAGCCTTT
Source organism: Candidatus Brocadia sp. (assembly GCA_030837935.1). Taxonomy (GTDB): domain Bacteria; phylum Planctomycetota; class Brocadiia; order Brocadiales; family Brocadiaceae; genus Brocadia. The sequence goes on along the minus strand of JAUQXU010000485.1, from coordinate 2,952 downwards.
CATAGCCCGCCTGGTGAAAGCAATTTCTTCCCTTGGGATATCCACATGGTCATCCTGTGAAGGTCATTGGGGTGAGCCTGCATATATAGTCTTTGATGGAAAATATCATCGTCTTTGGTTTCAAACGGTATTTCATAAATTTATTCAAAAAAATTTAAATTTATCATGCGCGTGGGACTGGCTGGGGTGGGATGAGCGCTGTTCCATAAATAGCCCGGGGAAAGACCAACTTGAATTATACCTGGAGATCCAGGATGTGGCGAAGTTTATTTACGATCATAGGATTTTTTTAAGGAATATAAAAAAGGAGGCATGCTCCCTTCTAACGGATAAGCATAAAAATATGAATCCAAAAGAGCTCCTTAATACTTTTGAGGGCTACTTTGAGAAATCAATATGAAAATCAATCAAGGATTTAGAGGGAGGAAAAATTTGATATGAAAAAAGTATTCATACCTGTCCTTATAGTAAAATTGCTGTTTCTATCTTCAGTTGTCAGCCATGCAGATTCGCCGATTACTTCTACCAAATTTTATGAGACGTATCTGGATGTGAAAATGGTTCAAAGGGCGCAATTAGAAGGAGTGATGGGTTTCGAAATTGCCGAGTTTCTGACATCTCCTGAAAATCCCATAGACGTTAAGGCTGCGGTAATTAATGCCCTTTCGTGGAGATTTGAGGGTAAGAATAATGCAGAATTGTACATGTACTACCTAGGGTTATTGTACCATGTGTCAATTCTGGAATTAGACACTAATTTCCTCAGCGCTGATGAAACATTTTGCCTGGGCTATCTCATGGTGATGGACAATTATTTTCATCCGGAAAATGCTATACCATTACTTGAAGAAGCTTATAAGGTAATGAAAGACAGTTTTACCGTTTCAATTATTTTAGCCCTTGCAAAGGCGCAAATAATTCTTACCGAAGATTGGTGTGAGGTATGGAAACTTACAGAAAGAGTCCTGGAAAATAGTGCGCTTAAACAGGATTTACGCCCTGAAGCGAAGAAAATAATTGTGGATTATATGATTTTATACAAAGATTATTGTAAATGATTCAAGGTAAATGGAGGAATACGAGTTGCTCATTTTATAGTTACGTTTGGGGAATTTCAAACAATTAGTTCCTCCCCCCCGATGAGGGAGGTTCGGTGGGGGTAGTGGGAAAAGGATATTCTCCCTCCCCTAACCCCTCCCATCAAGGGAGGGGTTTTGTAATTTGTGCTGCCGAAAGTGTAATTGAAAAGGGAAATAACGATGTCATTGAATGTATTTATTACGCGACAAATTCCTGAGGAAGGTGTGAATATTCTCAAGAAGGTTTGCCAAAAGGTGGAGGTAAATCCACATGACAGGTCACTGACCTATGATGAACTTCTGAATGAGGTAAAAGGAAGGGACGCGATGCTCACGATGCTTTCAGACAGGATGGATGCACGCCTGATACAAGAGGCAACAAATCTGAAGGTTATTGCCAATTATGCCGTGGGATATGACAATGTCGATATTAAGGCTGCCACCTCAAAGGGTGTAGTCGTAACGAATACGCCTGGTGTGTTGACGGATAGTACCGCAGATATGGCCTGGGCATTGCTTTTTTCCGTAACCCGGAGAATTGTCGAGGGCGATAAGCTTACCCGTGCAGGTAAATTTACCGGTTGGGCGCCTATGATGCTGCTTGGGGGTGACCTCGTGGGAAAAACCCTTGGTATTATTGGCGCCGGAAGGATTGGAACGGCCATGGCTATGCGGTCACGGGGATGGAATATGAGGGTTCTTTATATGACGCAAAGCAGGAGAAATGCCGTGTTGGAAGAGATGCTCGGCGCTAAAAGGGTAGATTTAGAAACGTTACTCAAGGAGTCGGACTTCATTTCCATTCATACCCCGTTTTCCGAAAAGACCAAACACTTGGTTGGTGCAAAAGAACTCTCAATAATGAAAAGAACGGCGTATCTTATAAATACCGGGCGGGGTGCTGTAATTGATGAAGAGGCTTTGGTACATGCCTTAAGGAATAAGCAGATCGCAGGGGCAGGACTCGACGTCTATGAGGAAGAACCCAAATTAAAGCCAGGACTTTCAGAACTGGATAATGTTGTCCTTGCGCCCCATCTTGGCAGTGCTACGGTGGAAACGAGGACAAAAATGTCTCTTATAGCGGCTGAGAATATCATTGCGGTGTTAAACAAGCAGAAGCTCCCAAACTGTGTAAATCCGGAAGTGCTTACATGATTAAAATACGGAAGGCAAAAGAGGCGGATTTTGAGGCTATTTGGGGTATTTTTCATGAGGTAGTGAAGAAGGGCGATACCTTTGCCTTTGCCCCTGAATCAACCCGGGAAGAGTATAAAGCACTGTGGATGCAACCAGGCATTTGCACGTATGTAACAGATTTACGTGGAAAAATTGTCGGGACGTATATTCTGAGGAAGAATCAGCCAGGTCTGGGCGCCCACGTTGCAAATGCGGCTTATATGGTGCATCCTGAAGCCCGCGGGCAGGGTATTGGCAAGGCCATGGGGAGTCATTCCATAAAACAGGCGAAAAAACTGGGCTTTTCTGCAATACAATTTAATTTTGTTGTGAGTACCAATTTGGTTGCGATACAACTATGGCTAAAACTCGGATTTAAGATCGTCGGGACAGTGCCAAAGGCATTTGACCACAGGAAACTTGGCCTGGTAGACGTTTATGTAATGCACAGATTTGCGTAAGCCGGTTTGTTGTTTTACATAGTTTTTGGATGGTAAAATCTATTTTTAACAAGAAAAATCAGCCGTCGCGCCTTTTGCGGTCGGCTGGACTTAATTGTGTACGCCCAGCATGGGCATTAACTAATGGGTGAAAGTCCCTGCGGGAAAATCACCGTAGATTCGAGGTTGAATATACGCGAACCGCTAGCAAAATTCAAGGGCGATTTCGTGAGAAATGGTCTGAAGGAAGAATG
>JAUQXU010000484.1 GCA_030837935.1 Candidatus Brocadia sp. | reverse complement strand
TATATGGGAGATAATTTCGGAAGGCCGCGACATTATCCGGCTTGGCAGCAGGGAGGTCAATTCCCGTGCATACGTGGCGCGTTTTAATTTCTCAGGGGCAGACCAGCAAAAGCCGGTGGGAGCACTGTCCGGAGGAGAACGAAACAGGGTTCATCTTGCCTGTATACTGAAAGAAGGCGCAAATGTGCTTCTGTTAGATGAACCCACGAACGATCTCGACGTTAACACCATGCGGGCATTGGAAGATGCCCTCGAAAATTTCTCCGGTTGTGTCCTGGTGATCAGCCATGACCGCTGGTTCCTCGACCGAATAGCTACCCATATCCTTGCATTCGAAGGAGACAGTAAAGTCGTCTGGTTTGAAGGAAACTTTTCCGATTATGAGGCGGACAGGAAAAGACGTCTCGGATTGGCGTCTGAGCAACCCCATCGCATCAAATACCGGCATCTGACCAGGGTTTAATGTTGTTTAAGGTTGGGTTTTAATTTATTACATCTGGAAAATGGAGTACTGCAACATCAAGGAGCAAGACCCCGTTCCGACATATCTCCAGATGAAAAATCTTGTTTGCCATGAATTAATGCAAGAATTTCGATTTTGTCGGGAGATATTTCATAGATAAGACGGTATGAATAAACAATCAACTCCCTTATATTGGGTTCATCAATTTCAGGAATAATTCTGCCTATCTCCGGAAAATTATTCAATTTCTCAGATTTTTCCACTATCTCTTGTGATACCTTGCGTGCATAATACTTAGAGTCCCTTGCTATGTAATCATATATCTTCTTCAAATCTTCTTTAGCTGGAATTGACCAAATTACCATGAATTCAATTCTCTTTTTAATTCCTCAACTGAAATAACTTTACCTTGTTCAACTGCTTCTTTCCCTTTTTTTACCTTATCAATCACATATAGCCGATACATAATATCATCAATATCCGCTGTATCTGGTAATTTTGAAATTGCATTTAATGCTTCTTGTTTTAAAGTCTCCATATTTATTATTCCTTCCTAAAATTTATTGCACTTCCTTTAAAATACTACCTAACATAGAGCTAAGCTGCGGCGATAGTTCTCCCAAAAGTAAGCCTCGATTCCCTTTCTCGCCTAATAATAATTGGTGAGCATAGATAATTCCAGGGACTAATATGCCAGTCCTTTGACGCTTTGTGGCTTTTTGCAAGAGGTTATAATCCCTTGTAAATAACACGCGTCCCAACTGGACATATTGAGTTCTTTAAAAATAAACCTTTAATCAAATATTCACTGGTAGAAACAATCAAAACATTAATAGTTATTTGATTCCATGTCAATACTATTTAACATAACCTAATAAAATTGCCGTGGATGTAGAATTATTGCTGAATTCAGATTTAATCTTCATTATAATAAGTATGATATTGTCACGAAAATATCCCTTGCCGTAATCCTTTCCCACAAGGGGCGAGGAAACTTTTCATCCCTCGACGGGACTTCATCGTGAGCGCTCAGTCAAACGAGGGATTAAGGGAGGGTGAAATATTTTCATGCTCTTTTGTGAGCCTTTGATTCAAGAGGGTTTACTCTATAAAACTTCTTTTCCTGAGATTGCTTCAGGCCAAAGCCTTCGCAATGTCAACTTACTTTAAACGTCTTTTATAGTTGCGGTTATGCCGCGCTATGTATCGAAGAAGTATACAAGAAGTAAGAACGATTAATTATGACTTCGGCGGCTTTTTAGCCACAGAGTACAATGAGGGCACAGAAAATATTCACTGAGATATCGGTGATCCCTGTGGCTATTTTGAATTTCCTTAATATTGAAATAGGGGAATACTTTAGAGGTATACGACCTTCGGCGGTGAGTTTGGGAACAAGCAGGGGTGGTTTATTTAAAGGCAATTTTTCAAACGGCTAAAATGTCACTAGATATCAAAGATCCAACCTAATCTGTACGCAATTATTGTTGGAGATGTTGGTTTACAATAATGAGGTAAAGAAATGATTGATACAGACCCTTTTATAGAATCCCATTATTTAGAGATGATGATGAAAAAGAGTGGGGAAGAGAGATTAAGGATGGGTTTTTCAATGTTCACCTTGGCTCGCAGCCAGGTCGTGGCATCAATAAAGAGGGATAATCCTAATGCTCGTATAAATGATATTTAGAGAGAAATATTTCTCCGTTTTTACGGACAGGATTTTTCTCTTGAAGAGCAGGAAAAAATCCTGAGCAAATTGTTATCAAATTGTGATAAGAATGCAGCATCGTTTAGAATTACCTGAAAATCTTATGGAACGAAATCATTGATGGATTTTGAACTGAATGCAGTCGTTATGCCCAACGGCGCCTTGCAGTTGGAGTGGAATAAAGGAGATGACCAGATAACCAAAAGCCAGCAATTGCTGCAAAAAGAGATATACAGCCGTTATAAGACTGATGTTAAATCCTTCCTCTTATTTTTGAGTTTTTCAGACCAATCCATACCTCTATCGTCGTCCCTGGATTATTGGCGGTCGTTTACCGGTGAATTTGCCAGGAAACTTCGCCAAGCGCCTGACCTGGAAGATATTCGAGACAGGGCAACCATTCCCTTAGAAAAAGAGGATATTGATGAAATCTTATCTCGCGCACCCTTAATGACCGGAATGGAGTACCTGAACGCCGAATTTCTCAAACTCCTTTGGTTGATGCTCAACGCGCAATTTCAATACGAAGTAAGCACTTACAAGGGAACGGTGGAAGATTTCATCCATACCTACAGCCCCGACGTACACCTTGTGGGGCGCATCTATTTTCATCTCGTGGAAAACAAAAGGCAGGACTATCCTTTTGCCTTTCTTGCCACCTATTCAACGCAAATAGACAAACAGGGCAAGTCAAAACACCTGCCCTTAAAACACGCGTTAACGGAATATGGCAAGGATAGCGACAAGCTGTTGGAGCTTCTTTCCACCGTCCACCTCGCGGCAAAAGAAAGCGACCATATCTCCCATCTTCTTGACTCAGGCGAACTGTTTCATCCCCTGGCATGGGACGAGAAGGAGGCGTACCGTTTTCTTAAAGAAATTCCCATTTACGAAAAATACGGCATTTTGTGCAGGATTCCCAACTGGTGGAAACCGGCGTCATCTCCATGTAAGGTACATATTCAGTTAGGCGGCACGACAGAAACTCTTGTCGGAATGGACGCCGTACTGGATTTTCGTGTTGACCTGTTTCTGGACGATGTGCCTATTACCGGGGAGGAGGCAAGGCGATTGCTGGAGGAAGCAGACGGCCTTGCGTACATCAAGGGCAAATGGGTCGCCGTGGATGCCGGGAAGTTGAAACAAACTCTTGATGCTTATGAAAACGCCCTTAAATTGATGGAAGATAAGAATCTTAGTTTGCGCGACGCCCTGCGGCTCCAATTGTATTCAAACAATATGCTGGGTTTGCCCGTGGATGACGACAGCATTGAGGTGTCAAACGGGGAATGGCTGGAACAAGTCATGGAGAAACTGGCGAACCAGGATTTAATTCCATCGTCACGTGTGGATAATAACTTTAAGGCGCAGCTCAGGCCCTATCAGGAAAAAGGGGTAAATTGGCTTTGTTTCCTGGATTCCCTACGTTTCGGGGCATGTCTGGCGGATGATATGGGGCTTGGCAAGACGATACAAATATTAGCCTTTTTACATATCCTGAAAAATAAAAAACAGAAAAACGCCAGCCTGCTGATAATTCCCGCCTCTCTCATTTCAAACTGGAGTAGCGAAATAAACCGTTTTGCCCCCGATATGAACTATTTTATCGCCCATCCCGAGGCACACCCCAATAAAAAGGTTGCCGAAAAAGACGAAGCATCGCTGAACAAGCTTGACCTTGTAATCACGACGTACGCACTCGTTCAAAAATATGAATGGCTGAAAACGTATTCCTGGAATTACGTGATACTGGATGAAGCCCAGGCAATAAAAAATCCGGGCACACAACAGACCAGGAGCGTAAAAATCCTGAATTCCCAAAACAGGATCGCTATGACGGGAACTCCCATTGAAAACAGGTTGTCCGATTTATGGTCACTGTTTGATTTTCTCAATCCGGGCCTGCTTGGAACTGCGAAAGAATTTGGGGCATTTGCATGCAACGTGAAGAAGACCCATAATGGTTATTCCCGGCTGAAGAAGATAATCAGCCCCTATATTTTACGGAGATTGAAGACCGACAGATCCGTCATTTCAGATTTGCCGGAGAAGGTCGAAATGCAATCGTATGCCGGTTTAAGCAAGAAGCAGTTAGTCCTATATCAAAATACCGTTCATGAATTAACCAAAAGGCTTGAAACCGTTGAAGGAGTGCAGCGCAGAGGGTTCATATTAGCGTCGTTAATGAAATTCAAGCAACTTTGCAACCACCCCGACCAGTTTCTTGGAACAGGCGGATTTGAGGAGACCGACAGCGGGAAGTTTTTACGGTTGCGCGAAATTTGTGAAACGATCTACGAAAAACGGGAGAAGGTATTGGTCTTCACCCAGTTTAAAGAAATAACCGGACCTCTGCACGCATTTTTAAAAACGATATTCGAACGCGACGGACTGGTATTGCACGGCAGCACCGCCGTTGGAACGAGGAAAAATATTGTGGAACAATTTCAGGGCGGCGAGTATATTCCTTACATGGTATTATCGTTAAAAGCGGGGGGGGTTGGCCTGAATCTGACGGAGGCAAATCACGTGATTCATTTTGACAGGTGGTGGAATCCAGCAGTTGAGAACCAGGCGACGGACAGGGCGTTTCGTATCGGCCAGAAAAAAAACGTTATCGTGCATAAATTCATAACGAAGGGAACCATAGAGGAAAAAATCAATGATATGCTGTGCGAGAAGACAAAATTGACGACAGACGTTCTACAAGTCACCGGCGAGGGGATGATCACAGAAATGGATAATAAAGAGCTGGTAGACCTTTTCAAATTAACCTTATGACAAGGGGAAACAATTATGAGTTTTTGGGAATTCCCAAGGTACGTTTCCGTGGGAGAAAAACAGCAGAGATCGAAAAAGAAATTAGAGCAGTTAATGAAGAAAAACAAGGATATCAAACCCGTGATAATAGAAGGCGCAACCATTGCGAAAACGTGGTGGGGAAAGGCATGGAATCGAAATCTTGAGGCGTACGCGGATTACAGCAACCGCATAGGGCGGGGGAGGAGCTACGTGCGTTGCGGATCCGTGCTCGATCTCCAGATACAGGAGGGAAACATTAAGGCGCTGGTGCATGGTTCAGATTCGGACCCCTATTCCATCGTAATAAAAATAAAGGCGCTCGAAAAGACCATTTGGAGAGAGATCAAGGATTTTTGCACGGGCAAACTCGATTCGCTGCAAGAACTGTTGATGGGGAAATTTCCGGAGGCATTAGGTGAAATATTTACCGCTCACGGCAAGGGATTATTTCCCTCTCCGAAAGAGATAGATTTTGACTGTAGCTGCCCCGATTGGGCAAGTATGTGCAAACACGTTGCGGCAACCCTTTATGGAATCGGCGCAAGGCTGGATCACGACCCGAATTTATTCTTTCTGCTCAGGAAGATTGAAATTAGAGATTTAATATCGGAAACTATCAGAGACAAAACGAAAGAATTACTGACGCGGGCAAAGAGAAAGAGTTTGCGAATTATTGAAGACCAGGATTTATCGTCCGTTTTTGGCATCGAGCTGGATAGCGCGCCTGGTTTTGGAAAGAAAATCGATGTGAAAGTTGCAAATAAGGCCAAAGCTCAAAAAAAGGTAAAAGCTGCCGCTAAAACAGGAAAAAACTCCGCAAAAAAGCCGGAACACAAAATTGAAAACCTGGCGCAAAGAAGGCTGCAAGGAAAACAAAGAAGGGCGCTACAAAGAAAACTGCAAAAGGAAAGGCAACTAAAAAATCAACCCAAAAGACGGCGAAAAAGACCAAATAATCCATGCGGATAAGGATAATATAAAGAAAAAGTTGTCATTGCGAAGGAGGAACGATTGAAGCAATCTCCTATCCGAGTACGAGGCGGATAGGAAAAGACGTCTCGGCACGGCAGACGACCAACCCCATCGCATCAAATACCGGCATTTGACAAGAGCTTAATGTTGTGTAAGGTTGGGTTTTAATTTCTTACATTTGGAAAATGGAGCTTCAGCAACATCAAGAAGCAAGACCTGACCCCGCTCATGTGCCTAGAAGGGGGTATCGTTGAATTCGCGGCTCTTCATCAAGAAAGAGAGGGATAGATACGCTTATTGTCTCCAATTCGTAAAGCCGTAACATCGCATGACAATATGGGCACTTAACCAGCCACGGAAGCCAAATACCAACAGTCATCCATATTTTATCGCTCCAGCATCATTCTAATATTACAGCTATCCCATTCTAAAAAGCCCCTCTCATGCGGAAGCATCTGAATCGCCTTCGAGCACACTAAGCACTTTTTGATGATCGTGGGTGGTTTTTGGTATATGTCCATTATTTTTCCTATCCTTCCGAGTCTAAGGTCAGCGGTGAGGAAGTATCCATAATTCTCCTTTGTTCTTCCTAATGTCTTTAAAACTTTCCTCTGTCTTTATCGTGACCCTCTAGTCTCGATATAAGTCAGGAATGTATCAACTGCAAACAAATGTAGCCCGATATGCCATTTTTGACATACCGGGCTACATTTCCGACTTCCTCATGAAGATAAATCATCCTGAATCTATCCTTAGATTTCAATATCCTCGCCTTTAATCAGTCTTACTTCCTCAATGGCAACTGATCCCTTGCCAATCGTGGCCATAGCCGCGGCATTGCCATTTTGATATGATGCGTCGGTGCTAATCCTGGCTTGAACCTCAATGACATGGTTGCCGGCGTCCATGGTATCCGTGACAAAGTTGAACGAATTGGCATTCATCGTTTTCAGAAGCAATTGAATTTCTTCGTACAAGAGACAATCATCTGTTATATTAAGAACACCGTCTGTCAAGCAATCACTGGTTAACATGCCTTGAAGCTTAGCTGTCAGTGTCTGCTCCCTGTTTGCGAAAGTTACTACACCTGGATGAGCCTCATTACCATCTATCAGGACCTTTACTTCAATGGTGGCAGAGGCAGATGAAGTGTCACTTGTGTCCCCTTTGCTTTTAACAAGCGTATCGGTATAAAGCCCGCACTCTAATGAAACATCGACAAATAGGCTTTTCTGGTTTGCGGTATGCAAACTCTGTTGTAATATCGTCGTCCAGCCTAGATTTGTTGCATCTATGATATGGATATCACCAACATTAGCTGTCGCTTTAGACGCAGGTTGTGCCTCTCCGTAACTAACTTGGCAGAAGGTGCCAAAAGATAAAACCGTAGCTATTGCAATTGCAAGGATTCCACTTTTCTTACTTCTCATCGTATTTCTCCTTAAGTAAAGAATCCACCCGCGAAGCAGGTGGCTTTGGGATAACCCCTGGAAGGGGATGAAAATGCCTTCCTCCCAAAGGAAGCAAGGTTGAGTTGCCCCCGTTTTAAATTTACCGTTGTGACTCTTCTTGGCGCTCTTTCTGCTCTTGGTATTTCACATATTTGCGTATCTTTTC
>JAUQXU010000483.1 GCA_030837935.1 Candidatus Brocadia sp. | reverse complement strand
CTTGCCACGTTAAGCTTAAAACCCCGCCTAAACGTAACCCTGTAAGGAGTCCAGTCAGCACCATGAGGCGATCTTTGCCTTGTAGTTCATCAAGCAATACGGCTATTTCGGATTGAGACAACACCCTATCTTTGGTCTGTGTTACCTTTAGTCGCTTAACCTGTGAACATGGGTTTTTATCAATGATGCCCTCTTTTGTAGCTGTGGTGAAAATATGCGACAAAATAGCAGTATCCGCATTGATCACGGAATCTTTAACCCCGTCTCTCTCTTTACGCTCCATACGGAACTTCTCGACAATGAACGCCGTGATCTTATCAAGAGGGTATTCGCCCAGGTAATGAATCAGCACCTTCACCGCCCTTGCCTTTGCCATAAGTGTATTCTCTTTTGCCGTTTTGTTAATCTCCATATAGGTTTTAGCGTATTCCGCCAAGGTTGGAACTCTCCTTGTTTGTGGCAATCCCACCATTCCCCGCCGAACATTTGACCTCATTTCCTCGTAGAGCTCATTTGCTTCCGTCTTGCAAATACCAGGAAATATCTTTGATACCCATCGCCCGTCAAGCTCCCGGTACTCAAGTGCCCAGGCTCCGCAATCCCTGGGAGCGTCTTCAGGGCAATATTTGCCACGCTTCCCCTCACATTTGATACCGCCAGTTACCTTGCCGTACCTATCACCTCCCGCGCGCTTGCCCTTACATGCGGAATGGTATTTCTTCCACCTTACCGCCATACATCACCTCCTTTTTAACAAGGCAGTAAGCCGAAAGTGTGCTAACACTTCCAGCCACTGCCTCAAGCAAATATTGTTTTGTGTTTCCGTCCAACACTTAGAATTATTCAGATGCTAATAGTGTGGCCTGTTGGTTTTCGATCATTGTTGATAACGCATCAGTCATTACGCTGTGCGTTATGATCACACCAGCACCGCATCCTTTCTTGCATCTACACGCACAAATTGCGTCTGCCAGCATCGTATACTTCAAAGGTTTACCACAACCCATACACACGATCCCGTCTATACTCATAACACTACCTCCTCTTTAACAACGAAGGCAACAACCGAAAGTGTGCCAGCACTTCCAGCCACCGCCTTCTGTAGCCTGATTTTCTCAGGCATATAACCCTAGCGTCTGGCACCGCTTTTATTAATGGTCGTACTAATATCGTACTTGGGGTAAAATGTCAAATGCTATATTTAGCAAGCTACTCCGACTCAAAATTACAATACAAAACTTCTACGGTCTTCGGCTTCCCCTCGCCAACACCAGCTTTATACGATCCCTTGAACGATTGATACCCAAACCGATGCCAGCCAGCATAAAGGCTATCGTGTAACTCACTGGCGTAATGAGAAACCATAACTTTTCCCTTGATATTGTGAAGCATATCGGCAAGGATGGAATGGTCGTCACGGCTAAAGGAATTACCGTAGTAATGCTCACTGCCATAGTATGGACTATCGACATAGAACAATGTCTCTGTGCTATCATATCTCAAGATACAGTCCTTGTAGTCCAGGCACTCAATGGTAACGCTTCGTAACCTTCTGGCTATGTCGTCAAAGGTATCAATAGCATTCCTGAATGATTGCGCTGGGTTTCTGCCAGTGGTAGAGGGCGCTGCAAAGCCACCCCTTAGCTGATCGCCACCAAAGCAGGCTCTATTAAGAAAAAACCAACATGCCGAGGCTTCTACGGGGTCACCAGGAATATTCTCTTGCTTCCAGTTCGTTCTTATCTCTTGCCATAAGCTCCGGGAATAAGGCATATATTCAAGTGTTTCTATAAGCTTTTGTCTCTTATCATGGTCTTTTATTATCTTAAAGAAGCTTATTAAATGACCGTCTATGTCATTGACTACTTCCACCTGAGAGGGTGTCTTGCCAAAGAGCAAATGCCCTGCTCCACAAAAAGGTTCAACATAACAAACATGCTCAGGAACCATACCGACAAGCCAGTTACGTAAGAAATACTTACCCCCGATTCTGCGTACCGGAGGCTTCAACATACTACAACCCATTATTTTGTTCTCCCTGTTGCCTTTTAAACGTCAGGCAGTGGTATCCGTTTCCGATAGACACCACTGCCCATTAATTAAACCTTCCCTGCCTTATACCACACCAACGCATTCCGTGGCGTTTTTAGACCGCAAAACCATACCGTGAGTTCTTTGTTTTCTATAAAATTCCAACCCTTCGAGACTGGGTTTTCTGTTTCCTATACCCTTTCGCTGAGGATTCGTTCCCATACGATACAGGTACAGATAACAAAGTCTCTCCTCTGAGAGTAAATCTCCTGCACAATCCTTAACCTCTCGCTTGCTTTCCACGCACTCCAGGCAATGGAATTTGATACGCTTCAGTGCCGACAAAAACTTGTCATTTAATTTGCAAATCACGCTCTCGCACTTTGCGCCCTTCACAGTGCCTAAGCAAAATCTGCATTCTGACCTGATAGCCTGGGAGGGCTTCATTGCGTCAACGCCTCCCGCATGCTCTTCTCGATGAAGGCATCTAAGTCGGCTCTGCGATAGCGGTTAAGTCTGCCCATTTTACAAACAGGTAAAATCTTACGCATAGTCCAATTGTAAACAGTATTTATTTTGATTTGTAGATATGACGCTGTTTGCTCTGGCGTTAGAAGCTCGTTACCACTTTCGACAATTTTCAATTCCGGCATCTGTATAACTCTCCCATCGGTCTAATGTTAATAAAACACGTGCTATCCTTTTTTGGTACAACTGGTTATGATTTAAAGCTCTCTCTTATGTATCTTTCTGAATGGTGATCCATATCCCCTCTCGTCTGGTAGAATTTCCACTCGGCCATATCCTTAAAACAAACCAGCCGCATGTCGTATACTTGGTTGTCAAACCAGTCGTAAATCCCCACGAAGAAAACCCCGCAATCCTCCTGGGATAGTATCTTCCCCTGTAGGCATAGTTTGTCGCCATCAAAGCTGAGAAAATATTTACCAACCAACTCCGTTTTGTTACATTCGATCATGTCGTAAATCCTTCTAGTGTAAAAGTTTGAGATTAATTTCTTTCTGGTTCTGTATATGGCCTACACCTAAGACACTGCCAACCCCAATACCATTTCTTGTCGCCCCCCTGGCCTAAGCAATAACGCTCACCTATGCTACCGCAACACATGCACTTATAGCCGTTTGGGTTTGCGTCTGGCTTGCCGATATACTGATCCAGCTTGTGGTCGCTCTCCGTAGGCTCGTACACTCTTTCCTTTGATTTCTCAGGTGGCTTTGTGCCGACGATCCTGCCGTTGAAAATAGCAAGTATTCTATCTATGTCGTCTTGACTGCCCGACGGTTGTCGTTGTAAGTATTCAACAACTTCCTGTTTGTGCTCCTTGACCTGCCTAAGAATTGGTATCGCTTCCTTGGGTGTCTGCCCACCCCCCTTGGTGTAAGTAAACTTAATGTTGTCACCAACCAACTCAAACCTGTACCCCAACTCCTGGATTTGATTAATGAGTTTTTGAGCAACTTGCATCAAATGAGCACCTCCTCATAAGAAAGGTTATCAATGTCTAAATTTTCAACGCTACTGCCTGTGAAAATTTCGTCTTCGTTTACTACCGTTTTAGGTGGTATAGGTGGTATACCGCCCGCTTTCCCTTGTCCTGTAAGGCTTTCAGCTCGACCACCTGTTTTTGGGTAGGTGGTCATAGGTGGTATAGGTGGTACATCGGCTTTGTTGTTGTCGATGCCAGATACCACCTCTATACCACCTCTGTTTTTGAGGTGGTCGCCCTGGATGCCTTGATTTTGTTGGGCAGATACCACCTGACCACCTGTACCACCTGTTTTGAGGGTATATCTATCAAAAATATCTCTCACGCGATCAGAACTAAACAAGTATGCCCTCTTCTTATTCTTTCTACCCATCGGACTGGTATAAATACCCATCTGCTTTAGGGTGTTACCTATCCAAGTTTGTAACGCCTTACCAGATATACCCTCATCGTGTTCTATCTTGTCGGCAATTTCCCCAACCGAGAAGACCCCCTGCCCTAACCCCTCCAACATCTCTAGCAAGGTTTCAAATAATTTGGTCTCATGGTCTGAGAGTTCTACTTGTGTTTCTTGCATCGATTCCAGGAACACAGACATAACTTCTTTCTGTTCTTCAAAAGGAACATCTTCCAACCTCAACATCGTCTCTAGCGGCTTCCATAACTCTTTGACCCTGTGCGTTACGCCTTCGCCTGTGGTTTGATAGATTTCCTTTGCGTCCTTCCACCTCACCAATAAGAGACGATATAGTTTGTCCCTTAGTTCTCCCCATACCGGTAGGTGTGCTTCGGGGTAAGGGTACTCCTTAGATGCTCTTATCATTGGAAAAAGAATACATCTATCCTTTAAGTCGGAATCAATTTCCTTGATGGAAGCGAAAGCTTTCGGGGAGTACGTCTCAAACTCAACAACTTTACGATTCTTGTTTGAGATAACAACAACACGACGTTTACCACCACCAGAAGTATAAGAGTCTGTAAGGATTCCCAATATCTCCACATTCTTGGGGTCGGAAAGGCTTTCCGCCTGGTCGTTTAGGAATGTCGATCTTGTTGCGTCTATTGAATCGCCTAACGACGCCACAGAGACACCCTTGGTCTTATATGCGTTAAAAGCCAATCTTTCGAGTAAATCTAAACCCCTCGTCTTACCGCAACCTTTTTTCCCGTAAAGAAAAACGAAGGGTACTGCGTTGAAACACCTGTGGAAATATGTAGCCATGATCCAACTTGTCAACAATCCATAACGGCCATCACTCCCCAACTCAACGTACTGCTTGAGCGTTTGCTTAATCTCCTGGTATAACCCCACAGGTGACGTTGGATTCTTTATGAATTCCAGCATTCTAAGCCTACTCCACTTTTCGTTGATATTGACAAGTACCCTGTCCCTCACGTCAAACAAGAGGATTCCGGTCTCCCTTTCTGCTATTGTATCGTGCGACAACTCGTACTTGCCGTCATTTGAAACCAAATACAAGTTCCGGTCTTCTGTGTGATCTCCTGAAATAATAGTCTCACGGAAACCCAAACTCATAAAGTCCTGATTGACTTCGTAGCCTGGGTGCGCAATCGTAATATCAGAATCTGCGGTTTCCCGTCTTTGGTTTTCGGTAATCTCCCCGACGGCACGCTTCAAGTCTGACACTGTATGCCCTGTCTTCCTGGCAAGGTCGCGGATGTGTTTTGTTTGCTCGAAGCTATATGTGTCCGACGCTATCCTTGTGAGTATTTTCCTAATTTCATCGTTTTGGGTTTTCTTGCTCATGTTGTTGATAGTTTCTTCGATTGTAGCCTCGTCACATTCCTCCGTTTCTGACGATTGCCCCTGCGACGGCATTGGCATTGGTGTCCATAAGGGTGAATCCTTGACCAGAGAAAGTAACTTAGCTTTGTCATTGCCAGGCATCTTCGCCCAATCAATAACATCCTCGGCTTCTCCTAACCCCGGAAGTCCCACAACCCGTAATGTTTCGGCTGCGCCATATAAAGAACTCGCTATCTTATTGGCGTAAAGCCTTCCCGGATTATCATTGTCGGGGAGAATAACCACCCTTTTGCCAGAAAAGAACTTGATGTACTCCTCACGCCACGGTGAATTCGCCCCACTGTCCAGGCAGGTTGCAACTAAACCCCATGAATTCAGAAGGTCTGACTTTGCCTCGCCTTCGACAACGATAATACATCTCGAATCGACAACCTTTGGGAGATTGTAAAGCGCGGGGTCACAACCTCTCCCCTTTACCCACTTGTCGTTTTCCCGGTGCTTAAAGACAAATTCCTTTCGCCGTCCATTGCGTCCGGGTTCGATTCTTTGTTTGATGTATAAGGCATCCCCCGCGCTGTCCTTGTACTCAAACGTTGCTACAACCTTTGACTTATCTGCCATGCAAAACTCTACTCCTATGCGGTCTAATGATTCTTGGAAATTCACGTTATGTAGCCTCTGGTAAAACTCGAAGACGTCACCCTTCGCCCCACAGGCAAAACAACGATAGAGTCCCTTTTTTAGATTAATACTCAAACTCGGATTGTGGTCTTTGTGAAATGGGCACAGTCCTAAAACCTCTGGTTTACCGTTCACCTTCAACGACGGTATAAAGTGTTGATAGAAACTGCCGATATTGAGTCTGTTAAGAACTTGCTGTTTATCCACCACACTATCTCCTTAACCAAAATAAAAGATAGGCGACGAATATCAGATTTGGCGGGATTTGCAAAAAAAACAAATTGCGGTTGCAATCTGCAAAATATGTGGTATTATATTACCCATAGAATCGTTCTCCAAGAACAGTTCACTCTAGCCTTTACCACTCTAGACCAGTGGTAAGGGCTAAACCTTACCTTTACGCCTATCACGATGTAACTGTCAAATAGTTAATTCATAATCACCTCCTCGTATATCTCGTCCATTGTCTAAGCTGGAATAGCAGCCGTAAAACGCTTCCCCAACACGCCAACCAAATATAAGGCATGCCGACGGTCACTACCGGAGAAGTCTGGCTTTGTTAACACCGCTCTTACTTCCTCAGCCAATACCGCACTTGCCTTATCTTTTAAGTCTGCAAAGCTATCCACGAACTCCGCTCTGACATATCTTTGCGCCTCATCTGGTGGGCAACCATCGGCCACCAAGAAGTGGTATGTAACCACATAAGCTATATCGAGTAACGCCCATACTGAATAGAAATCACGTTTTCCTATTGCGTTACGTAAAGACGCATC